>WQUU01000130.1 GCA_009781925.1 Bacillota bacterium
CTAGCGACAATATTGTTCAGAACGCCGACTTTGCCACCAATCTGAACAATTGGAACGGCGGCCTCACCTGGCAATCATACGGAGCGAATAGCGCCACGGGCGGCTGTGCCTCATATTGGGGGCTGAACGCGAATCTCAGCCAATCGCTTAACAATGTGCCTGCGGGCATTTACAGCATGACGGCATGGGTCCTTAACGACACGGCTCCCGGCAGTCTGACGATGTATGTGAACGACGCGGGCCAAAACACAATAAAGTCATCCGCGTTGGCTTTTCCGGCAGCTTCCAATACATGGGGGCAGGTGGAAATGGATGATATTGCGATTAGCGGCGGAACGATAACGCTGGGCATCGGCCTCACCTCGAACAACGGGCAGAACGCCTGGTTCTGCGTGGATGCCGTACAACTGGTCAAAACCGGCGACTTGCCTGCGCCTACACCTACGCTGTCAAGCGACAACATTGTTCAAAACCCCGACTTCACCGCCAACCTGAACAATTGGAATGGTGGCCTCACCTGGCAATCATACGGAGCGAATAGTGCCACAGGTGGCTGCGCCACATACTGGGGGCCGAGCGCGAACCTCAGCCAAACGCTTAGCAATGTGCCAGATGGAATCTACAGCATGACGGCATTGGTCCTTAACGACACGGTTCCCGCCAGCCTGACGATGTATGTGAACGGTGTGAGCCAAAACACGATAAAGTCATCCATCTTAGCTTTTCCGGCCGCCTCCAACAAATGGGGGCAAGTGGAAATGAATGATATTATGATTAGTGGCGGAACGATAACGCTGGGCATCAGCCTTGCCTCGAGCAACGGGCAGAACGCCTGGTTCTGTGTGGATGCCGTACAGCTGGTCAAAACCGGCGACTTGCCTGCGCCTACACCTACGCTGTCAAGCGACAACATTGTTCAAAACGCCGACTTCGTCGCTAACCTGAACAGTTGGGACGGCGGCCTCACCTGGCAGGCATACGGGGCAAACAGCGCCACAGGTGGCTGTGCCACGTATTGGGGGCCGAGCGCGAACCTCAGCCAAACGCTTAGCAATGTGCCAGATGGAATCTACAGCATGACGGCATGGGTCCTTAACGACACGGTTCCTGCCAGCCTGACGATGTATGTGAACGGTGTGAGCCAAAACACGATAAAGTCATCCGTCTTAGCTTTTCCGGCCGCCGCCAACAAATGGGGGCAGGTGGAAATGGATGATATTGTGATTAGTAGCGGAACGATAACGCTGGGCATCAGCCTTGCCTCGAGCAACGGGCAGAGTGCATGGTTCTGTGTGGATGCCGTACAGCTGGTCAAAACCGGCGACTTGCCTGCGCCTACGCCTACGCTATCGAGTAACAACATTGTTCAGAACGCCGACTTTGCCACCAATTTGAATAATTGGAACGGCGGCCTTACTTGGCAGTCATACGGCGCTAATAGTGCGACGGGTGGCTGTGCCACGTATTGGGGGCCGAGTGCGAATCTCAGCCAAGTGCTTAGCAATGTGCCAGCGGGAATCTACAGCATGACGGCATGGGTTCTTAACGACACGGCTCCCGCCAGCCTAACGCTGTATGTGAATGGCGCGGGCCAAAACACAATAAAGTCATCCGTTTTAGCTTTTCCGGCCGCCTCCAACAAATGGGGGCAGGTGAAAATGGATGATATTGTAATTAGCGGCGGAACCATAACGCTGGGCATCGGTCTCGCATCGAACAACGGGCAAAGCGCTTGGTTCTGCGTGGACGCCGTACAGTTGGTCAAAACCGGTGACTTGCCGGCATCACCCACAGCCGGAAATTATGTCCAAAACCCGGGCTTCGAGGCGAATGGGACGCTGGCCGCTAATTGGTATGCCCCGATAGCCAATTGGACTTCGTCCGATACCCATGACGTTTATTTGCAGAATTATGGGCCTAACGGCGTTTCGGCTAATTTCTGGAAGGTTGGCCCCTACACCGCGCAATTGAGTCAAAATATTATCGGCCTTCCTGACGGCACTTACACATTAACGGCTTCGTTCGCCAACAATGTCACCGGGGATGTAAAATTGTATGTTAAGCCGGCGAGCGGCGGCGCGTCGAGCGTTTCTGTTGCGCAAGGCGACTGGCATACCGAGACTGTGTCAAACGTCGTCATAACCGGCGGTAAGGCTGAAATCGGCGTAACCGTTAACTGCACCAGCGCATCCTCCACCAACGGATTGTGGGCGGCTGTGGATAACTTTTCGCTTACACTAGTAGCATCCGGCGGTGGGAAGATTTACTATGTCTCCGTTTTTGCCGGCAATGACAATAACGACGGCCTTTCTTTAAACACGCCCTTCAAGACTATTTCCAGGGCCTCCTCAGTTATGAAAGCCGGTGACACGTGCTGTATCCGCGGAGGCGTTTACCGAGAAACGGTTAAGCCCGCGAACAACGGCACAGCAACCAACCCGATCTCGTTCTTGGCGTATGGGGGCGAATCCGTTACCATCAGCGGAGCCGATCTCGTCACCGGCGCGTGGACGGTGGACAGCGGCAGTGTATATAAAGTACCCGCTCAAATGAATCTTAACGTGGGTAACCAGGTGTTTTACAACGGCGAGATGATGACCGAGGCCCGCTATCCGAATATTGGTAATGGCGATCTTATGCATCCCATAATGGGCGTCATGGCGACCGGTACGACCAGCACCTCAGTATATGACCCCAATATGCCAAATATCGACTGGACCGGCGCGACGATCTGGGTGTCCAGCGGTAGCCGCTGGGTCACATTCACCAGTACCGTTACCTCCTACAGCAACCACACCGTGACGTTCGTAAATAACGACCCCGACGGCTATAACAGCGCGGCGCCTGGCGGATACTATATTTTGTCCGGAAAACGAGCGGCGCTGGATACCGCAAAAGAATGGTACTATGACGGAAGCCAGTTGTACCTGTACGCGCCGGGGGGAGTCAACCCCTCACAGGGCACGGTCGAAGTGAAGAACCGCGATGTGGCTGTTGATTTGAGCGGTTCGCAAAATATCAGGCTGAACGGTATCAACGTATTCGGCGCGACTGTCAAGATGGACGCGAACACGACTGGATGTACAGTGGACTCTATGGATGCCCAGTATGTTTCTCATGTCTGGAAAGCGGTAAATGGATACAAATCACAGACAGCGGATACCGGCATTATTATTAATGGTACCAATAACACCGTTAAGAACAGCGAGATCGCTTGCAGTTCGGGTTGCGGCGTATCGGTAGATGGTACCGGGAATCAGCTTGTCAATTGCTTGATCCACGACACGGATTATATTGGGGCATACGCCGCGAGCATCAACGCAGCGGGATTAAATCAATTAATAAGCAACAACACCGCTTATAATTCAGGACGCAGCATCCTGAATTCCGAAGGAATCAGAAGCAGCGCCATCCGGTACAACAACTTTTACGGCTGCGGATATTTGTCTTACGACTGTGGTGTGATTTATATTGTGAACAGCGACGGTCAAAATACGGAAATTGACCACAACTTAATTCACAATAACGTGTCGCCGGTACTTTCCGTGGGGTTGTATTTGGACAACGCCTCGCACAATTACATTGTAGATCACAACGTAATCTATAACATCCCACATACGGGGATTAAGTTCAACCTGCCAAGCGAATATAACCTGATGTACAATAACACCGTCTACGGCTCATCAAGCGGCGGAGACAACAGCGTCGAGGACAATTGGGGCTGGGTATTTACCGACGACACGCTTGGCACACAATGTTTTAACAATATCTTTTCAGATGTGTGCCAGTTTGGCGCGAAAACACAGTTCAACTATAATATTTACAAAGGAACGAATCCAATGTTTACCAACCCGGCAGCCGGAGATTTTACCCTCAAATCGGGGTCACCGGCCATCGACGCGGGCATCGTACTGGCGGGAATATCCGACAAGTACAACTCGAGCGCGCCTGATTTGGGCGCCTATGAATACGGCCAAACACCGTGGACAGCAGGCTGTAATTTAAGCAATCCGCCATTGTCCTCTTTCACGAAAGCCAACACCACCTATATGAACTTGGTGACGAACGGAGGCTTTGAGGCCGGATTGATGGCACCTTGGACTTCGGTAGGAACCTCTGCAGCCTCGGTCGTTTGGGGCACGGGAATGATGACTTCCACCGGAGCCGCCAGAGCCTCGAACAGTGGGCTTCAAATATCGGGCGGCCAGGGCGGTATAGCGCAGACGATATCCAATCTGCTGCCGAACACCGACTATCGCCTGGGCGTGTGGCTTAATGTGGGCACTGGCCTCACCGCGACGGCCGGCGTCACACTAAACAATGGGAACTCGACGCAATACTCCGTAAGTTGCGCTCCTACCAACGGCCAGTGGCAGCTCGAATTACTAACGTTTAACACCGGAAACGCCACTTCATTGACCATCTTCATTAACAAATCCTCCGGGAGCGGAAACATTTATACAGACGATATCGGATTGGTTAACGCAAGCGCGCTGCCAAAGACTTAGGTGGTATCCATCACCGTCAGCTGAACCTTTGAGTTAAGGCCTGCCGAAAAGCCGGAAATTCAGTTTTTCGGCAGGCCGTGTTTTAAGAATGCAAATCCTTATTCGGAGGAGAAAAAATATGCAGGACAGTAAGCCGGTTCAATATTCCTTTACGCCCCGGTCTCTGACCCGCGACGGCAAGCCGTGGATGCCAACGATGGGAGAGTTCCACTATTCCCGGTATCCGCATCGCCACTGGGGGCGTGAATTGGCAAAGATGAAAGCCGGCGGCATCGACATTGTGGCCAGCTATGTTCTATGGATACACCACGAGGAAGAAGAGGGGAAAATCAGTTTTGACGGCAACCTTAATATCCGCCAGTTCGTGGAATCCGCCGCCGGCCTGGGTATGCTCGTATTCCTGCGCATCGGCCCGTGGGTTCACTCGGAGGCGCGAAACGGCGGTTTCCCGGACTGGATCGTAAACAGGCATTATCTCCCACGCAGCAACGATCCGGCCTATTTGGAGGATGTGCGCCGCTTTTATGAGGTGATTTTTCGGCAGGTGGACGGCCTGTTTTACAAGCAAGGGGGCCCGATCATCGGCGTACAGATCGAAAACGAGTACGCGCACGCCGGCGGGGGGTTAAAGGGTGCCGAGGGCGAGGCGCATATGCGGGCATTAACTCAAATGGCGAAGGATATCGGCTACGACGTCCCCTACTGGACCGCGACCGGATGGGGCGGCGCCGTTACAGGCGGTCTGCTGCCCGTGATGGGCGGCTATCCCGAAGCGCCTTGGGACCCGCGCACCGCTGAGATCGAGCCCTCCGCCAACTTTGTATTCAGCCCTCAGAGAAATGACCACGCCATTGCGTGTGATTACGGTCCCGGCAGCAGTATTACGTTTGACCCCGCGCTCTATCCTTATCTGACCGCGGAACTTGGCTCCGGCCTGCAGGCCACGGCCCACCGCCGCCCGGTGGTAACCGCCAAAGATGTGGAAGCGCTCTCTGTCTGCAAACTCGGCAGCGGGACAAGCCTCTTGGGATACTATATGTTTCACGGAGGGACGAATCCCATCGGCCGGCTGAGCACTTTTCAGGAGAGCAAGGCCACCGGATATCCCAACGATTTGCCGGTGTTCACATTTGATTACGGCGCGCCAATTGGAGAATCCGGCCAGATCCGCGGCTCTTATCGAAAAATTCGACGCCTCGGGATGTTTTTAAGGGAGTTCGGCGACGCGTTATCCAATATGCGGACCACATTTCCACCCGGCAACCCAGAAAACCCCAGTAATTTTGACGCTTTGCGGCACACACAGCGGGATGATGGAAACGGCGGATACATCTTCGTAAACAATTATCAGCGCCGCCATGTCATGGCCGATCATTTTGGCAAGTCCATCGAGGCCGTGACAGAACAGGGCCGCGTGGAATTCCCCCCACGTGACATCCGCAACGGGCAATGCTTCTTCTGGCCGTTCAACATGCCCATCGGTGACGCAGTTCTGGAGCGCGCTACCGCCTCGCCGCTGTGTGTGCTTCATCGGGAAAGTGGGGACATTCCGGTATTCTATACGGATGATGAGCCTGCTTACCAGTGGAAAGTCCCGCCGAAAAGCGGATGTGTCCTGACTTTGTCTCAGGCGGATTCATCTCTGGCCGCCAAAATTAAGAGTTCCGATGGTGAACACCTGCTGCTATGGGATGGCGTCTGTTATCAAAACGACGCCGGGGAAACGTTACTGGAGGGCCCCGGTGCCCCCACGATCCGTATCTGGCCGGCGCTGCCTCAACCTCCGGGCGGTTACACCCGCTTGGACGATTCGGACGATTTTGCGGTTTACGCCTTGCCACAGCAGAGTGTTTCCGATCATGTTTCACCGAAAGAGATAGACAGATCCCCAGAGGAAACCAGATACTTACTCTCGCTCCAATACACCGGCGAAATGCGGGGGGCGCTCCTGCGCGTAAACGGCATATTTGACGAGGCCAGGCTGTATGTCAACAACCAGTTCGTGAATGATTATTTCTACAACGGCGAGGATTGGGTGCTGGACATGGAGCGGTACGGATATCCGGATCAAATTGAACTGCTGCTGACTCCGCTGCGGATTGACCAGCAACTCTATCTGGATCGATGGCCTGATTTGCCCAAAGGGACAGCTTGTGGGCTGACGTCTGTGGAACTTTTGCCTATCTGCATCTGGAGGTTGCCCTTATGACCGGCAGAGAACGAGTCGCCGCAGCGCTCAATTTTACACAGCCCGACAAAACGCCGATTGATTTTAACGGCCACCACTCCAGCGGCATTTCCGTCTCCGGATATAAAAAACTGCGGGAGTATCTGGATCTCCCGCCCAGCCCGCTGTACATTTACGATATCATACAGCAGATCGCGATTGTGGAGCGGGATGTCTTAGACCTGTTCGATGTGGACACCTTTCAGCTGGGCTGCGATTTTAATTTGAAGCCAGAATATTGGAAGGACTGGACACTGGAGGACGGAACGCCTTGCAAGATACCCGCGGTGATTGACGCGCGCAGAACCTCACACGGCGCAGTCTTGTACAATTCGCGGGGTCGCGCCGTCGCGAAACAACCTCCCGGCTGTCTTTATTTTGAGCAGACCTATTACCCCCTCTCGGAGGACCTTGAAAAAGAGAGTTATTCGGATTTCGACGCGGTTTACGAAGACACCCAAAACGACATCATGTGGTTTTGTATTCCCTGCCCGCCGATGCCGATCAACTACCAAAGTCCGGAAGGCGCAAAAAAGCTCCGTGAAATAGCCGCCGCCACACGCGGCGGCACGGACCGCGCGATCTACGGCGTCTTTGGCGGGAATCTCAATGAGACCGGCCAGTTCACGTTCCGCATGGACAATTTCTTCTGTGACTTGCTTACAAATCCTGAGCGTGTTCATAACTTTCTCGATGTCGTTATGTCGCGGCATGTGGCAAATCTCAAAACCTATCTCGACGCTGTGGGCGACTATATTGACGTCATCGGCTTTGGCGATGACATGGGTACGCAGAACGGTCCGCAGTTCTCGCCGGAGGTCTACATGGAGTTCTTCTATCCCCGTGAAAAAAAGATGTGGAGCTATGTTCACGACCGCTTCCCGGAGATGAAGATCTGCCTGCACTGCTGCGGCGGCGTCCGCCCGCTGATGCCGCTGATGGCCGACGCCGGACTCGACGCGATCAATCCCGTGCAGACGACCAGTCTGGGGATGAATCCCGCTGAATTGAAGTCCGAGCTGTACGGCAAACTCTCGCTGTGGGGAGGCGGCTGCGACAATCGCGATATTTTGCCCGGAAATGACGTCGGGGCAATCGCGCCGCATGTGCGCTCGAACACCGAAATTTTGGGCAAGGGTGGAGGGTTTGTCTTTCAGCAGGTGCACAACATCCTGGCGAACGTACCGCCGGAAAATATCGTTGAGATGTTCAAAGCCGTGAGAAGTGAAACAAATTGAAGTCAAATTTTGAGGGAGTAGTAATACCATGATGCAAACAATGAAAGCGGCCTACCTGCCGGGAAACAGCACCGTCGTGTTCAAAGAGGTCCCGATCCCTGAGCCGGGCTACGGCCAGGCCCTGCTAAAGACCAAAGCGTCCACCATCTGCGGCAGCGACATCCGGGCAATTTACCGGGAACACACCGGCAAGGGCCCGGAGGGCTATCAGGACAAAATCGCCGGGCATGAGCCCTGCGGCCAGATCGTCAAGTGCGGTCCCGGTCTCAAACGCTTCAAAGAGGGGGACAGGGTGGTAGTCTACCACATCTCCGGCTGCGGCGTCTGCATGGACTGCCGCCAGGGGTATCAGATTTCCTGCACCAGCGAGCACCGCGCCGCTTATGGCTGGCAGAGGGACGGCGGCATGGCTCCCTACATGCTGGTGGAGGAGCGGGATTTGATCCCGCTGCCGGAGTCCCTGAGCTATGTGGACGGGGCGCAGGTGGCCTGCGGCTTCGGCACAGTCTACGAGGGTCTGATCAAAATCGGCGTCTCCGGCACGGACGCGGTGCTAGTGACCGGCCTCGGCCCGGTGGGGCTGGCGGCGCTGATGCTGGCCCGCGCTATGGGGGCGGAAAAACTGTTCGGCTCCGATGTCAGCGAGTACCGCTGTAACTTGGCCCGGGAGAAGGGCTTGGCCGACTATGTGTTTGGCCCGAACGACGACGTTTTAGGCGAGGTCCGCCGCCTGACGGGCGGCCGGGGCGTCGAGCGCGCGGTGGACTGTTCCGGCAACACGCTGGCCCGCCAGACGGCCATCCGTGCCACGGCGAAGTGGGGTAAAATCGTCTTCGTGGGCGAGGGCGGCACGGTGGAGTTTAATCCCAGCCCGGACATCATCCACGATCAAAAAACGATTTACGGCTCCTGGGTGACCAGCACTTGGCGCATGGAAGAGCTTGTGGACAAACTGGACCGCTGGGGGATTCACCCGGAGGACCTCGTGACCCACCGCTTTTCGCTGGATGAGGCCGACAAGGCCTACGCCCTGATGGACGGCGGCAACTGTGGCAAAGTCGCGGTGGTGTTCGATGAATAGCGCCATTTGTATTGATCCAAGCAGTGTGCCCAAGCGAGTCTTATATAATGGGCAGAGACTGCCCTGCATTGGCATGGGCACTTTTGGCTCGGATCACGCGGAGCCTACGCAAGTGTCCGCTGCCGTGGCTGGAGCGCTCCGCTGCGGCTACCGTCTGTTCGACTGCGCCTCTGTATACGGAAATGAAGCGCAGATCGGTGAGGTGCTCGCCGCCGCCGTCACAGAGGGTATTGTGACCCGTGAGGAACTGTTCGTCATGTCTAAAGTGTGGAATGACAAACACGGGCAAGGTGATATACTGCTCAGTCTGGCACAGACCTTAAAGGACTTGCGGCTCGACTATGTCGACTGCTATTTCGTCCACTGGCCTTATCCCAACTACCACCCGCCGGGCTGTGATGTGGACGCCCGCAGCCCGGACGCCAGACCTTTTATCCTGGAGGAATTTATGTCAGTCTGGCGGCAGATGGAGCGGTTGGCGGACATGGGCCTGGCGAAGTCCATCGGCATGTCCAACATGACCGTCCCGAAGCTGGAGGCGGTGCTGCCGCTGTGCAGGATCAGGCCGACTCTGATTGAGATGGAGCTGCACCCCAGCTTTCAGCAGCCGGAACTGTTCGGCTACTGTGTGGACAGAGGTATTCAGCCGGTAGGCTACTGCCCCCTCGGCTCTCCAGGCCGGCCCGAACGCGACCGCACCAACCAGGACGTGACCGACACCGAACTGCCGGAAGTGGTTACCGTCGCGCGGGCGCACGGCGTACACCCGGCGCTTGTCTGTCTCAAATGGGCGGTTCAGCGGGGGGAGATTCCCATCCCGTTCTCGGTCAGGGAGAAAAACTATGCCGCCAATCTGCACTGTGTCACCGAGGATCCGTTGACGGACGCCGAAATGACGCTGCTCTCAAAAGCCGACCGCGGCTGCCGGCTGGTCAAGGGCCAGGTGTTTCTCTGGCCGGGGGCAAAGGGCTGGGAAGAACTGTGGATATGATATCGGCAAATGATAGATCCGTCCTTCGGAGATTGGCTGAAAAACAGATGGAAGTTGCCAGCTCACCTCAAAATCGCGCGCTAATAAGTCTATGGAAAAGGCACAATTCACTTCACGGTTCGCGGCCTATAATTCACATAGAAATTGATACATTTGAGCAGGAGGTCATCACCCCCTTGCTACAATGTCTCAGCGCTGACGCGCGCCGTATGGAGAGGAGTCTGTATCACAGCTTTATCAATCAGGAATTTTTCGGAGATGATAAGCCTGTGACGGATTATTTCCCAATATATTGGCAGACTTATTTTAAGCTGTTTGGCTATAAAATAGAAACGGAAACCGCCGTAGATTCCCATGGCAGCAGCTTAGGGCATAGATTTCGCCATGTGATTTCTGACCTGCATGAGGATTTTGGTAAGCTTCATGACACTGAGTTTGGTGTGGACAAGACAGCGACCGAATCATATAGGACGATGGCGGAGGACACTTTTGGTGACATTCTGCCTGTCCGAATGTGCATGGGGAGCCTATGCGCGGTGCCAACGCAACTGATTGTACATTTGATGGGCATGGAGCAAATGTACATCGCGATGGCGGATTATCCGGATGAATTTGAAGTCCTGATGAGCCGGGCGGCGGCGGATTATATCGCCTTTTTTAAGTATCTGGAACATGAGGGCCTCCTGATGCCCACAGTTTCCTGTGAACCTTTGGGGCAGGGCAGCTTTTGCTTGACAGATGAATTGCCGACCTCCGGAGCCGTGACTACAAATGATGTCTGGGGTTTTATGGATTCCCAGGAGACAGTGGGAATATCGCCAGACATGTTTAGAGAATTTATTTTCCCTTGTTATGAAAAAATCGCGCAGCATTTTGGGCTGTTGTCCTATGGCTGCTGTGAGCCGGTGCACCCAATTTGGGACTGTGTAAAGACACTGCCCAACTTACGAAAGGTGTCCATTTCCCCGTGGTGTGACGAAGAATTCATGGGAGAACGGCTGGTTGGTTCCAAGACGATTTACCACCGCAAGCCAAGCCCAAATCTTTTGAGTGTGGACAAGGAATTGGACGAAGAGGCAGTGAAAGCGCACATTGTTAAAACATTACGTGCGGCAAAGGGCAACGCATTGGAAATCACGCAGCGGGATGTTTATACAGTACATAGCAATATAAGCAAAGTGAAGAGATATGTTGAGATCATTAGACAATGCCTGGACGAGGAATGGCGTCAATAATTGGTGTAGGCCACAGACCTGAAGTGCTCAGCGTTTTACCCAGAGCCTCTGTGGACTGGCACTTCGTTATGAGGTGCCTATGAGTAAATCAGAGATGATTGCTGAAGCCATTTGTCGGCCCTGCGATTAGGACAGAGCGTCCGGCAGCGGACTTGTGAAGCAACGTGCAATTCTGGCAGTCCCGCCATCTTAGCAGCAAAGATGTCTGCGATAGACAGACCATTTTATGGAGTGAAACCTAGTGGAGCGAATTTTTTCAGCGCCCGGACGGGTGGAGATCGGCGGTAATCATACCGACCATCAGCACGGGCGCGTACTGGCTGCCGCCGTGGACCTGGACACCGTGTGTGCCGCCGTGAAGAACGATACGCGCGCGGTTCGCATCGCCGACAGAGCATATGGCGTGATCGACGTGGATTTGACGGATCTGTCGGTCCGCGAGCACGAAAAAGGGGCGTCTGCCGCGCTGATTCGAGGCGTTGCCGCCTGGTTTCACGCCCACGGTTACGCCATTGGCGGGTTTGACGGGCGTGTCACATCAAGCATCCCGAGCGGCTCCGGCCTGTCCAGTTCGGCGGCGTTTGAGGTGCTGACCGGCAATGTGTTTCGCGGCCTGTTCGGCGGCGATGTGTCACCACTGGAAATCGCCATCGCCGGGCAGTACGCGGAGAATGTCTATTTCGGCAAGCCCTGCGGCTTGATGGATCAGACCGCGTCCAGCTTCGGCGGGCTGATCCTGATTGACTTTGAGAACCCGAAACAGCCAGTGGTGACGCCGATTCACGCTGCGTTTGAGGGTTATGACATGTGCGTGGTCAACACGGGCGGCAGCCACGCCGACTTGACCGGTGATTACGCAGCCATCCCAAGGGAGATGGGGGCCGTCGCCGCGCACTTTGGCAAGACATATCTGCGAGAGGTGCCGCCAGACGACTTTTACGCTGAACTCAGACAGCTCCGCCGCCTGGGGGATCGTGCCGTGTTGCGCGCCATGCACTTCTTTGAAGAAAATGACCGGGTGCTGAAGCAAGCCGCCGCGCTGGAGCGCGGCGACATGGCGGCGTTTTTTAGTCTGGTCATAGAATCCGGGCGATCCTCGCTGGCTCTGCTGCAAAATGTGTATAGCCCGGCGGAGCCCAATCAGCAGGGTCTCACCCTGGCGCTGGCGCTCTCGGAACGGATTCTCTCTGGGACGGGGGCGTGGCGGGTGCACGGCGGCGGGTTCGCGGGAACCATATTGGCGTTTATGCCGACCGACTTACAAGACCGGTACAGACGGGAGATGGAGGCGGTGTTCGGAGAAGGCTGTTGCCATTTTCTGAACATACGACAAGAAGGCGGTATGGAGATAAGCAGCAATGGCTGAGTTGAGATACAACCCTATTATGCGGGATTGGCTCATGGTGGCGAGTCACCGACAGACGCGACCGCAAATGCCGAAAGACTTCTGCCCCTTCTGCACAGGCAGCGGCAAAGTGCCGGATGAGGGCTT
>WQUU01000131.1 GCA_009781925.1 Bacillota bacterium
CACCGCCTGGGCGATGTTGGGGGTGACCGTGCCCGCCTTCGGCGAGGGCATCAAACCCTTGGGGCCCAAAATTTTACCCAAGCGGCCCACGACGCCCATCATGTCCGGGGTCGCGATGACCACATCGTAGTCAAACCAGTTCTCGGTCTGAATTTTCTGAACCAGATCCGCTCCGCCGGCGAAGTCCGCCCCGGCATCCAGGGCCTCTTTTACGCGCTCGTCCTTACAGAAGACCAGAACCCTGCGGGTTTTGCCGGTGCCGTGGGGCAGGACGATGGCGCCGCGCACCTGTTGATCCGCGTGGCGTGAGTCCACGCCGAGCTTCACGTGCAGTTCCACCGTCTCGTCAAACTTGGCCTTGCTGGCCTGGATCACGAGGCCAAAGGCCTCCATGGGGTCGTATAAGGTTTGCTTTTCAATGAGCTTGGCGCTCTCTTTGTAATTTTTACTCCTGAACAAAGCTTGTTCCTCCTAAAAAATGTGGTTTGTCGGATGGATGAAATCCTCCCACTGGTGCGTGCGCGGTCGGGCATGGAAACCCGACCCTACGGGAAAAGCGAATCTGTAGGGTGCGGTTTCCATGCCGCACCGTAAAGCCCCCTTTTGAAAGGGGGTGGCAGGGCGTGTTCTTCGCCCTGACGGGGGTTTGTTCTATTCGCCGACAAGCACGCCCATGCTGCGGCAGGTGCCGGCGACCATGCTGATTGCGGATTCGAGGTCGGTGCAGTTCAAATCGGGCATTTTCTGCTCCGCGATCTTCCTCAGATCCGCCTTGCTGATGGTCGCGACCTTGTCCCGCTGGGGCACACCGGAGGCGGTCTCGATTCCGCAGGCCTTTTTAATCAGAAGGGCGGCGGGCGGGGTTTTCGTCACAAAGGTGAAGCTCCGATCCGAATACACCGTAATGACCACGGGGATCATGAGCCCGACGTCGTTCTTTGTGCGCTCGTTGAAGTCTTTCGTAAACTGCTGGATGTTCACGCCGTATTGGCCCAGGGCCGGGCCGACCGGGGGGGCCGGGGTGGCCTTTCCGGCGGGTACCTGGAAGCGGACGTATCCGACTACTTTTGTTGCCATATTTTAAATGTCTCCTGTTTGTTAAAGGTATAATTGGGTTTTCAGACCCTTGGTTTGTCATTCTGAGCATAGCAAAGAATCTTTCGCTATACGATGGGAAAGATCCTTCGCTTCGCTCAGGATGACAATTTGTCTATTATCCGTTGTTCGTTGTTAACCGTTCATTGTTAACTGTTAACTGTCCTTCACGGCCTCAACCTGGTCGAGTTCCAGATCCACGGGGGTCTCGCGGCCAAACATGGAGACGACGACGCGCACGCGGTCTTTTTCCGCCTCCAGCTCGTCCACCAGGCCGAAGAAGCCCTCCAGCGGGCCGTCGACGACCTTGACCCGGTCGCCGACGCCGAAGCCCACCACGATCTCATGCCGCTCCACGCCCATGTCGTAAATCTCCTGCTCCGTGAGCGGGATGGCCTTGCCCGCGCTGCCCACGAAACCGGTGACACCCCGGACATTGCGCACCAGGTGCCAGCTCTCGTCCGTCAAAATCATCTTGACCAACACATAGCCGGGATAAACCTTGCGTTCAACGGTCTTCACGCCGTTGTCCGTGTGTTCGGTGACCGTCTCCAGAGGGATGTTCACCTCGTGGATCAGATCCTGCATCCGGCGGTTCTCCGCCGCCTTCATGATGGACGCCGCCACGGCGTTCTCATAACCGGAGTATGTGTGCAGCACATACCACTTTGCGCTCTCAGCCATGCGCCCGCTTACCGTCCGGCGCCGGCCACTGCGATCAGGGCCTGGATGACCCGATCCGCAGCGAAGTCAAAGCCCCAGATTACGATGGCCGCCACGCCCATAAAGAGCAGGGCGATGGCTGTATTGTTGACGACCTGCTTCGGTGTGGACCAGACGACCTTTCGCAGCTCACTGCGCATATCCCGGAACCATCTGCCAATCCGCTGGAAGATGTTCAGTTTTTTGTCCTCGCGCTTGACTGCTATCTTGCTCGAGACCAATTCCTTCTGGTCTTTCTTTTCTTCGTTTGCCATAATTCTGTCTTTTCTCCTCCTACTTGGTTTCGGTGTGGAGCGTGTGCTTGCGGCAGAAACGGCAGTACTTGTTCATCTCAAGGCGGTCGGGGGTGTTCTTTTTGTTCTTGACCGTATTGTAGTTCCTCTGCTTGCACTCGTTACAACGGAGCGTGACTCTCACGCGCATGCTATCGGCACCTCCTTTAAATATTTGACCCGGGGCGGGGAAACTTTGGCCCCGTGTCCGCTGCCTCCCTGTTATGAGCGCGAAAAAAGAACCCATCGCACTGACAGGTAAAAAAATTATAACACAGGAAATGAGCGGGGTCAATGATTTTTTACGAAAAATTGAGAGAAAGTTGGGAGAAAGAGAAAGGTAAAGGAATAGATAGACATAATTCGACAAAAACAGACATGAATGGGCAAAATATACAATAGGGGGGGGGGTAAACTTTGGTGGTTATTAAGACTTGCAAATCCTAAAAATCGTTATATACTGTGTACTATAAATAATAACTGAATGTACACAGGCGCGTAAATTATATAAATTTTACTAAAACCAGCGGAAAGGGTTGGGTGATTCCAGTGGGCTGATTGAAGTTAATCACACGATAGGCCTTGTAACCCTAAAAACAAAATGATATAATATTGGGAGGAGAAATCAACATGTTGAAAAAATTTCGTGTGTTCTCAATATTCCTCGCGGTTGTTTTGGTTTTGACCATGCTCCCTTTAACTGCAGTCGCGGCACCAGCGTCAAACAATGGTGGCATTGCTCCAATAAGAATCAACGCATCCGCGCCGGTCGAGAGTACAGATACTGTTTCTCAAATGGATGTCATAGCCAAGTACGTAAATTCAATTAAAACAAATGACTGGACAACTTTAATCCAGTTGTCTTCCAGTAGGGATTACGATGAATATGTGAGGTTTTTTGCAGATAAAACCAATAATCAAAATAAAGTTGGACTTTATGCAATAAACACTGCATCCCTGTTTTCAATCACCAAGCTAGACATAAACACTCTTGCCCTTTATGATAACGAAAGTTATTACAAAGGCCTGTATGGAAATGATTTGGGACTGTATTTAGTTGGAGCAAACATTAATTGTAAAAAAGAAAGTAAAGATTTCTATAACGGTGTAAATTTCTTTATTGTAATTTTAGGTAAAGAAAATGGGCAATGGAAAGTGCTTACATTTTCCGAAGCGCCGCCTTCGGCGATTGAAGCATACGTACCAGATACGAGTCAGGATATTTTAACGGCATTGGATATTGTGAAGTCTAGAAACCAGGGTATTTTCAAAAACGGGGAGGGCCAAATAATAGGTACCAATCGAGCAGCTAAACCACAATTAAATGCAGAGGAGGGTCATGCAATTTTTTCATTGTTGGTTGTAACAAATTGGAATGAGCCTGCGAATATTAAAGTTCAAATTACCGCAACTGGCGTAATAAGTACAGTAGTTTTTTATACTTATTGCAAAAATGTCCTGCCTAATGAATGGATTGGATCATGGAACAGTGAATCGCTTAAAGCAGGAGCAGAGTGTGTTAAAATGGTAGGTTGGTATCGCGTATATAATGCCAAATATCCAGGCTTGGGGTATGACATAAAAGATTCCACTGCGGATCAAGTGTATAAGCCAAATACAGCACAAGCTACTTGCACTGCCGCAATTGATGCCGTTTCAAACGTTATCATTGTTGACTCGATTACTAACCTATTTTATTTAGCGTATAATTCGGGAACATCTGGTTCTGCGGGCACACAAAATAGTGGCGTAGTGTCACAATATGGAACACAATATTTGGCTAATACGAAAGGTTACGGGTACGTTGATATTCTGAAATATTACTATGGCTCTAACATACATACGGTTACTTCTATTCCCCTAAAATAAGAGCTAAGGATCAAGACTACGTTTCTGGTGGGAAGGGAATAGACACCTAGTCTCCCATCCGATGAGCTTATATAGTGCGCTATTCAGGTAGCAATTCGACATGGCGGCTCAAAGGCAAGCGGTGTACTATATATTCTAGCTAGATGGGGTACTAGAACGTAGTTTTGATCTTTGACCATATGGTATAAAAAAGCGAGGATTGATTTTGGTGTTTAAGCCTGGTTTTAAAATAAACATTACAATTTCTGTGATTATTTTTATGTTTTTATTAATCAGCTTATTGGCGCTCAGCACAGGCTGTGTGAATAAGAATAACGATGTGCCAACTCCATCAGATAGTTTAACCAGGCTAGAAAATCTGACAATGGTTTTGCCTGCATCATTGTCGCAGTATCTGTATCGCGAAGATGGGCAAGATAGTTTTTCATTGTGGAAGGATGATGTCAATGTTGCAGGGCTTGACATGCTATCAACGGACGGTTTAGATCAGATTAACGACGCTGTACTTGTCTCTAAAAAGGACTTAGATAATCTACCTGAAAAGGCGATAGAGCGGCTTTATCAACGAGATTACCCAGCAGCTTCCGGTCGAACAGATACTTATGAAGAGCTCCACATAGGAATATTAAGTGGAGATATTTGGTATGATTTTTGGCTCGATTTACGATACGGCTCTGAGGATGATTTAATGGAACTTGTTCAGAGCGTTAATTTTACTACTTAAATACAGATTGCAGTAAGGGATAAGCATATTCAAACCGATAATATCCATTCTACTAAACAGGGCGACCTCGGTCGCCCTTGTCTTATACCCGTCAGCGCCCTTACCGCGCGCTCTTGGTCGGCGAGGGCGTGGCCATATCGCTCGCGCTGCTCGCGGGCCGGGACGTGGCCATATCGCTCGCGCTGCTTGTGGGCCGGGACGTGGCCATATCACTCGCGCTGCTTGCGGAGCTGTCGGCGCCGGGGGAGCTGCCGGGGGACGCGGTCGGCGTACAGCCCGCGAAGAGAGCGAGAAGGAGCAGAAGTATGGCGATGCGCGCGATCCGTTTTTTCATGATGTATGCCTCCAGATTGTTAGAACTATTTTATCTTTTGATCCTATCGCTGTCAAGACCCCAGTAGCCACAAAGCCCAGGCGCAGCAGCTCTCCCGCAGGTAAGATACCACGTTCAGCAGAAACAGCGGCGTGTGCGCCGCGACGCCCTTGGCTTCGGCGCCGAGCTGCGCCGCGTAGGCCTTGGCCCGGTAGAGGTGAAAGTCATTGGAGCAGACGGCGATACTGTTCCCCGCCGGAATGAGCGCCAGGGAATTTTTGAGGTTTTCTTTTGTGCTGGTGGATTTGGGCTCCAAGATGAGGCGGGCTGCCTCCACGCCCTTAGCTTCAAGCCAGACGCGCATAGCCTCCGCCTCGCTGATGTTCTCATCCGCGCCCTGCCCGCCGGAGAGGACGGCGCGGGCGTCGGGGTATGTGTTCAGATAATCCAGCGCGGTCTCGAGGCGGTTTTCCAGGGCAAAAGAAGGCTGATCCCCGTTGACTTTCGCGCCCAGAACAATCAGATAATCCGCCTTTGGGTCGGCATCTGTACGGGCGTTTTGCAGCACGGGAATCTCCCCGATGACGAGGGCAAGCGCGGCCAAAATGAGGAGCCCATGCAGTGTGAGGAGCAGGCTTTTCCGCAGTTTTCCCGGTTTGAGCGGGCTTATGATCCCATGGGCCAGCAGCAGCGCGGCCAGCGGCACAAACAGGACAGAGAGAAAACTGTATATGGTGGGCAACAAGATCACCGCGCCGACGAGGAGTATGCCCGCGCTGACGAAAAAAGGGAGAGACTTTTTCATGGCAAATCCAATCCGTAGGGGCCGCACACCGGGCGGCCCGGAACCATCAAGGCCATCGCGCCGAGGGCGTCGCGCCCTACAATAGGATTTCCCAGGCCTGATACAATTCGTCCAGCTCCGCCTCCAGCGCGTCGCGTTCGGCATCCAGCAGGAGGAGCTTCTGGTAGTCGGAGGCGTTCTCCTCGGCCTCGGCGAGGAGGGCCTTTTGCCGCGCCTCCAGCTTTTCGATCTCCCGCTCCGCGCGCTCCCGCTGCTTGATCAGATTGCCCGGGGTCTCCTGTGGTTTTTTGCTATTCTCCCCCTGACTTGCATCGTTTTTGAATCGCCTTGTGTCATTTTTCAGCCGCTGGCTCAGCTGCGTTTCCCGCTCCCGGGCGGCCCGGTACGCGGCAAAACCGCCGGGGAAATCCTCTAAAACGCCGTTCTCCAGATTCCAGATCCGGGTGGCGAAGCGGTCGATGAAATAGCGGTCGTGGGACACGAAGAGCAGGGCCTCGGCGTAGTCCAGAAGCGCCCCCTCGATCCACTCCCGGCTCTGGAGATCCAGATGGTTGGTGGGCTCGTCCAGGATGAGCAGGTTGATGTTCTCCCGCATGAGGATGCAGAGGCGGAGCCGGCTCTTTTCCCCGCCGGAGAGAGCCCAGACAGGCTTAAATACGTCCTCCCCCGAGAACTGGAAGGCCCCCAGCATGTTCCGGGCCGTCTGCGGGCTGACGTTCAACTCATAGAGCACCGTGTCCAGTACGCTGAGCTGTTCGTTTGAAAAACCCACCAGCTGCGGCAGATAGGCCGTCTTGACGGAGGGGCCCAGACGGACATAGCCCGTGTCCGGTTCCTCCTCGCCGAGGATAAGTTTCAGCAGCGTGGACTTGCCCGCGCCGTTGTCCCCGATGAGGGCGATCCGCTCGCCGCCCTCCATGAGCAGCTCGGGGATGTCGAAGAGTTTTCGGCCGCCGTAGGATTTTGACAGGCCCTCCAGGTAGAGCGCTTCGTCGCCGGAGAATTCCCGCTCGCCGAATTTGGCGCGCAGGCGCCTGTCCGTCTCCGGCCGGTCGGTTTTTTTGACACGCTCCATACGGGTGCGGATGGCTTTGGATTTTTTCATCAGGCGCTCGTTGCCCGTGCCCCACTGATAGAGCCGCCACGCCGCCTCGTCCAGGCGCTTTAACTCTTTCTGCTCCCGCTCGTAGCGGGTGAGCTGTTCCGCATGGCGGCGCTGCTTTTCCACGACGTAAAAACTGTAGTTGCCGCTGTAGAACACAGCTTTGCCGCCCACCAGCTCGATGGTGCGCTGGGCGACCTTGTCCAGAAACCAGCGGTCGTGGGAGATGGCGAGGACGGTGCCCTTAAAGCGCAGGAGATAATCTTCCAGCCATTCGGTGGCCCTCAAATCCAGATGGTTTGTGGGTTCGTCCAGCAAAAGGATGTCCGTATCCTCCAGAATGAGCCGGGCCAGATTGACCCGGGTCTGCTCCCCGCCGGAGAGGGAGGAGAACAGCTGTTCCCGCATTTTTTGCGGGATATCGAGGCCGTTTGCCACCTTGTCCCGCTCGAAGTCCGTGTCCCAGCCGCCCAGCCGCTCGAACTCGTGCTGGAGCCTGCCGTACTCCTCCAAGACCGCCGGGGAGCTGTCCCGCGCCATGCGGGCGGTGAGCGCGTCGATCCGCGCGGCGAGTTCGAACACCCGCCGATGGGCGGTTTTTAAAACATCCTCGGTGGTGTATTCGGCGGGGTAGACGGGGATCTGGGAGATGAGGCCGACGCGCCGGCCCGGGGCGATGACGATGTCGCCCTCGTCCTCCGCGAGCTCCCCGGTGAGCAGGCGAAAGAGCGTGGTTTTACCCGCGCCATTTTTCCCTAAAAGGCAGACGCGCTCCCCGGCGGTGATCTCAAAGCTGAGGCCGTCCAGGATATTTTTGTTGACCTCGAAGGCTTTGACAAGGTTGTGCACGGAGATGTCGGTCATGGGGGATGTACCTCTTAATTGAGATGAAAAATTTTTTAAATCTCCTTGACAAAACTGTACATAATATTGTACAATAGCAACAAGGAGGTGAGTTGTGTGATTGCCACGAACTACTCGAATGCGCGGGATAATCTTAAAAAATACTGCGACATCGCGGTACTGAATTTTGAACCGGTTATTGTCACCCGCAAAAATGATGAGAACGTTGTGATTCTGTCAGAAGCCGCGTACAATAATTTGCTGGAGAATCTCTATATCCGCAGTAGCAAGGCCAACTACGAGAATTTGCTGGCCTCCATCGCAGACGCTAAGGCCGGAAAGGTCACTGAACATGAACTGATTGAGGTGGATGACGGTGAAGAAACTTTGGACTGATAGGGCCTGGGAGGGGTATCTTTATTATCAGGCAGAAGATAGAAAGACGCTAAATCGCCTCAATCAGATCATTCAGGACATTGATCGCGGCGGATATGAAGGAATCGGCAACCCAGAGCCGCTGACTGGCAACTTAACAGGCTACTGGAGCCGTCGCATTACAAAAGAGCATCGTTTGGTTTATCGGCTCACAAAAGACGGGATTGAAATTGTCTCCTGCCGATTTCACTATAGCAAGTAATAAGGGTGATTCCAGTGATCATCCTTTTATTTTTATCCCTTCACCGCCTCTTGCAGCACCTTGTTTGCCACCGCGCCGGCCACGGCCAGTCCGCCGCCGCCGTGTTCGACTACGACTACAAAGGCCAGAGGATGCTCCGGATCGCGCAGAAAACCCGTGAACCAGGCGTGAGACGCGCCGTCGCCGACCTCCGCCGTACCGGTTTTGGCGCAGATATCAAGGCCGGGGAATTTCGACGGGCCATAGGCGTATTGGACGTTGTAGTCCATCATGTCCGCCAGAGAATTCGCCGTTGACGCATTGAGCAGACGCGCTGTACCGCTGCGCTCACCCTTTAACAGAGTGGGTGTCTGGAGCAAGCCGCCGTTGGCGATGGCGGCTACGAGGCGAAGCAGCGCGAAGGGGGAGATCAAGTCCGTGCTCTGGCCGATGCCCGACCAGGCCAGGTTTGCGCTGCCCTCCTCGGCGATGTCAAAACTGCCGGTTTTGACCGGGATGCCGTCCAGCGCGAGGTCTTGGGTAAAGCCCAGATCTTTCGCGTATTTTGCCAACAGGTCTCCCCCCAGTTCCACGCCCAGATGGGCGAAGGCCACGTTGCAGGAGTTGGCGAAGGCCTGCTCAATGGTCTCGTCGCCGTGTTTGCCGCTGCAGGTGATCTTTTCGCCGCCGACCGTCGTGCTGCCGGTACAGGTAAAGCGGCGTGTCTGCAGGTCGCCGATGTTTTCCAGCGCGGCGGAGAGGGTGACAATTTTGAATACGGAGCCGGGGGTATAGGTGGCGCTCAGGGCCCGGTTGATGTAGACCCCGTCCGCTCCCGACGCGCCGGCATTGGGGTCATAGCTCGGAGAACTCACCATGCAGAGGATCTCGCCGGTGGTATAGTCCATGACGAGTACCGCGCCGGCGCGCCCGTTCAGGGCCTTGTAGGCGGACACATTGAGATTGGCGTCAATAGACAGCTGCAGCGTCGCCCCCGCGCCGGAGCGGGAGATTGTACCTTTTATAAAAGAATAGCCGGCCAGTTTGTCCGCGAAAGCCTTTAAGGCCCCGGTGCCGATGTTGCCCTGGTAATCCCCGACGGCGTGTAAACAAGCGACGCGAACGTTTTTGTCGTCGGCATAGCGATAGGCGCCGTCTCCCGCCTGGGCCAGAAGGACGCCGTTTCTGTCCTCAAGGGTGCCCGTATTCAGCACGCCGCGGTGAAAGACGGAGGAGTTGGCCGAGAACATGGCCCAGCTTTTGCCGCCCTCCGCCAGTTGAATGACAAAGACCAGCAAGCCCAGGAGGAGCAGGGCGGAGAGTACGAGCGTGATTGTCGCCCGCTGTTTGACACGTTTCATGGCAGTTCCTCCGGGAAATCGCCGTCAGGCAGGGGAGGCGCCTCCTCATAGACTGAGGGCGGAGGCGAGGCGGGTACGCCGACCGCATCCTCCGCCCTGCCCAGTTTTTCGGCGCGGCTGATGGCGAAGCTCGCGCCCCGCCTCGTGTCGGTGGCCTTGACGAAGGCCAGCAGGGCCCAGCAGCAGATGAGGCTGGAGCCCCCCTGGGACACAAAGGGGAAAGGCACGCCGGTCAGGGGCAGAATGTCCACGGTGCCGAAGACATTGAGGGCCATCTGCACCATCAGCATGGACACGGCGGCGCAGCCGGCAATGACGGTGAAGGAGCTGCGGCCCTGGCCCACGTTTTTTACCGCGAACAGGGCGAGAACGATGACCGCCAGCACCGCGCAAACTGCGACGATGAGTCCCAGCTCCTGGCTGAGGAGCGCAAAGACCAGATCCGAATTGGCGGCAAAAACGGTTTTGAACCAACCCGTACCGGCCCCGCCGCCGAAGAGCCCGCCGGAGGCCAGGGCGGAGAGCGCGCTGGCCTGCTGCCAGCCCGCGCCGTAGGGATCGCTCCAGACATGGCCCCAGGTGGCGAAGCGCGTGGCGATATAGGGCCTGATCCTGAGCACCAAGAAACCGGCCAGCGCCGCGGCGGCGACGGCGAGGACGACGGTGGCCATGTTTCCGGAGCGCAGGAAGGAGATGACCAGAAAGGTGCAGAAGAAGATCAGCGCCGTGCCAAAGTCGCCGAGCAGGGCCAGCACTCCCACGCAGCCCGCCGAAAAGCCGATGAATAAGAAGAGATTCCGGCCCATGAACAGGCGATCCAAGGTCGCGGCCCCGGCGTAGACAAAGGCAATTTTGACGAACTCCGAGGGCTGGAAGGTAAAGCCGCCGATGGCGATCCAGTTTTTCGCGCCGAAGACCGCCTGGGCCAGAACGATGTTCAGTCCCAGCAGGACAATGGCAAGGCCGGCGGCGGCCCAGCGGAATTTTTTCACGCGCTGAATATCCCGCAGCCAGAGGCCCAGGCCCACAAAAACCGCCACCCCGCAGAAGGTCAAAATGAGTTGTTTGAGGAGGCTGTCCGGGGCGGAACTCGCGCAGACAGAGAGCCCCAGACCCGTGAGAAAAAAGGCGATGGCCTCCACTTCAAAGCCGCTCTTGCGCAGGGAACGCATCATGAAATAGTAAAACCACATGCCCAGCAGATAGGCGGCAAAGGCCAGCGCAATGTCCCGGGCCCGCTCCGGCGCGGCGGCGCAGTTGCCGAGGGCCAACAGCAGGAGAAAAACCGTCAGCTCAAAAAAGGTGGCGGCGGGGTGAAAGACCCTGCCCGGAGCCCGGCGGCGGCGGGAGAAGTCGCCCCGCTCCTGCGCGGTCAAAGCCAGAAATGTGAGCGGCTGCCCCGCCAGGGCCACGGCGTCCCCGTCCCGCAGGGGGGCGGAGCGGGTCACCGCCGCGCCGTTTACCGCAGTGCCGCCGCTGGAGCCCAGGTCGTGGAGCGTCCAGCTGCCGTCGTCCGCGCGCACCAGGGCCGCGTGACTGCGGGAGACGGTGGGGTCGGGGACGAGCACGTCGCTAAATCGGGAGCGGCCCAAAATGCTCTCCCAGTGGCTGACCGGCGCGCGGTTGCCGTCCGGGAAGAGAAAGTAGGCCCAGATCTCCGGCTCGTAGCGCTGCCGCAGCATAGAGCGCACGCAGCGGTAGAGGATGTGCAGAGCCAAAAGCGCCAGCAGATAGCGGGAAAAGTAGACGGCGGCGGAGACGACAGGGCCGTCGAGGCGAAGGTATTCGAAAAGGTTGGCCATGCGCACATCTCCTCTCGTTTTAGTGTGTTGCTCATGGCGCGTCGGGGGCGCCGCGCCCTACAGGGAATCCAAATCCGCCAATTTTTCCTCATACCCCTCCACAAAGTACCGCGTACCCCTCTGCACCACCGTATGCCCCTCCGCCTCGAGGCGGAGTTTTTGGCCGTCGATGCCGTCGGGGGACTTCTCGTTGAGTTCCCCTTTGGCTTTGAGGGTGCGCCAGTAGGGGATCTTGTCATACTCCCGCTCGACGCTGGCGTGGGCGCAGATGTTGGTAAAAATTCCGGCGGTCAGGGGACAGGTGGTGTCCGCGCCGGCCGCTTTCGCCAGATACGCCCAGATTCGGTCAACGGTGGTGAGCTTTCCCTCCGGGATGCGCGCCATGATTTCATTATATTGTATGGGCGCGGCGATGAGCATTTTCGCGCCGCCCATGCGCGCAACGGCCTCCGGCTTATCCGACAGATCTTCAATTTTAGGCAGGTCGCCGGGGCTGTGCAGCTTTTCGTTGTAGGTTTTCCTGGCCATTTAGAAACCTCAATTCTCGTCATTGCGAGCGAAGCGAAGCAATCCAGTCTTTTCTGGATCGCTTCGGGGCGTCGCCCCTCGCAATGACAGGTTAATAGGGGAATTCAATTTATTTTACCACAGGATGCTTTCGATAACAACAACAAACGAAAAACCACCGGTTGACAATTCAGAGCCGCTGGAATACAATGTCACCCATGGACAAGAGGACGCGCTTCTGGATCATCCTGTTCGCGGCGCTGTTGCTGCTCTGCGGCGGGGCCTATTTTTTGCTGTCCGGCGGTATACTCGGAACGGGGATGGTCGCGGACATCTATGTGAAAAATGAGCTCTATGAAAAAATCGATCTGAACACGGTGGTTATCCCCCGCGAATTCGACATCAAAACCGACCTTGGCACAGATACGGTGCGGGTGGAGCACGGGAGAATTGCCGTCGTGGCTGCGGACTGCCGGGATCAGATCTGCGTCCACCAGGGTTTCATTGTGGGGCCGGGGGTTCCAATCGTCTGCCTACCCCATCAGGTGGTCATCCAGATCGAGGGAGATAACTAGCGCCGCATGAAGACAAAGAAGCTCACCCAGCTCGCGCTTTTGACGGCGGTGTCGCTGGTCATTTTTGTGGCGGAGGCG
>WQUU01000132.1 GCA_009781925.1 Bacillota bacterium
CCCTGATTTTTCAGTTTCTCCCGCATTTTCTCCGCCGACGGATCGCCGGGTGCGTCAAAGTGTAGCGCAGCGGCGATACCGGCCAAGATGGAGCCGTAATCGGTGCCTTGCTCCTTGCACAGTTCCACCGCGCCCATGAGCCGGTCACCGGGGGCCAGCTTGCGCAGGGGATCACCGCCTACGCGAGAAATGGTGTCCCCCAACCCCTTGTTTCCGAAACGGGCCAGCAGGTCGTCTACGTAGGCGGTCAGAGAGAGCCGATCCCCGTTGTATTTTCTAGCCAGAGCATCGGCGCAGGCCAGCATCGCGGCGCGGGCTTGGCCGTAAATGGCCGGATCGTCTACCGCCTGCCAAATGTATGCATACCCGCGCAGAAAACCGAAATACGCGCACAGCGCGTGCCCCATGTTATGGATGTACAGTTTTTTACCCTCCTGGAAAGCGAAGGGACTGCGCAGGACGGCGTTTTGCAGCGCGGGAAAGGGCTGTACCACGGCGTCGGCGTCCAGCGGCAGGGTGCAAAACCGCTCCACCGCAATGCAGGTCGGGTCGGCGGCCCGCTGCGCGGCGGGCATGACCGGCACCATGCGCCCGATCGTCGCGCCCACAAATCCCACATGGTCCAATACAGACAAGTCAGTAAGATGTTCGGCCACATAGCCTTGCAGGATAGAGGGCCCGTGGGCCAGGTTTTCGCACACCAGGATATTGAGGGGTTTTTCTCTGATCTCCAGCCCCGCCGCTAGGAGGGGAGCGATGCGCGGCAGGATGGCCGCGCCGACCGACACGGCCATGATCTCACAGGAGGCAATCTCCCGCGCCACGGCTGCGCTGTCGCGCCCATCCACCGCGCGGACATCCGTGATCTCATGGTGTTCAACATTTTCTCCGTCTACGATGACCTGCGTGTAGCTGCGCCTTTCGTTCAGCACGGACACCACCTCCCGATTGACGTCGATAAACACGGCCTCATAACCGGAGTCGTGAAAAAGCTGTCCAATAAAACCCCGTCCAATGTTACCTGCGCCGTACATTACGGCGGTTTTCTTTAGAATCCCCATTGTCCGATCATCTCCAAAACACCAGCGTAATCGCGCAAGCCATCAGTTGAGTTGGCTTCAGTCAGGCAGCAGGCCGCAGTGCTGGCCGCTGCCTCCAGCGCGCGCCGCAAATCGAAGCATTGGCAGATACCATATAACATTCCGGCACAGAACGCGTCACCTGCCCCAACATGCCCCTTGATTCGCTCATAGGGAAGATCCAGTGACGGTACGAAAGCGTAGCCAGATGTGCGGGACAGCGCCCAACCGCCCTCCGGCGCATGGATGGCGGCTATCTCGTGGACGCCCAGTTCAAGAAGCCGCTCCAAAATACGCCGAATATTTTTCTCCGGCAGAGCACCCTCTGCGTCGCGGACAGTCAGACCGGTGATCTGTGCAGCTTCCGTCTCATTGACGATGAAGTAGTCGCAGTATTTCAGGCTGGGTGTGACCAGGCGGCTGAAGCGGTCAGAGTTCTCACTGACCAAGTCCACCGAGGTCTTGATCCCCAGCCCGCGAACCCGGGCCAGCGTTCGTGCCAGCGCGGTTCCATAAACCGAGTCCTCGGCGTCCATACTGTCTAGCAACAGGATATAGCCCGCGTGGAACAAATCACAGTCCAGCCGGTCATAAGGGATGTCCTCCGGGCCAAAGGTCGCGTTTGCACCCCGGGCGTGAAAGAAGGTACGTTCTCCCTGTGCGTCCGACATGACATCGGTGAATGAGGTGGGCAGGGCGGGGGCAACGATGATGTCTGCACGAACCCCCGCCTGCTCCAAAGTCCCCCGGATATAGCGCCCGTTTTCATCGTCGCCGACCCGGCCTAGGGCGGTCACCGACAGCGAACTGTCCAGACGCGCCAGAGCAACGGATGTGTTGCAGGCACAACCGCCCACGCCCCAGCTGATCTCCAGGATGGAGCTCAGCTTTCCACGCTCGGGATAGCTGTCTATTTTTTTAACATGATCTACGATCAGGTTGCCCGCAACCGTAATGCGATTCATCATGTGGCCCTTTCTTGTTCTATAATACTTTTGCCCGCTCGTCTCCTGTGAGCGCAGTGCGGTGGTGGGCAGTCGATGGGACGTTCGGTCTCTTCCGGCGTACAGCAACCGAAAACCACTTCTCGCCCGTCCGACTCGGACATATAAGCCGCCCCCATCTGCTTATTTTTCCTCCAAGAGTGGCGGTTTTTAGTAATCCGCTTTATACTTGAAGCGATATTGCCGTTTTTCAATCACCGCAGCAGTAAGCCGCACACCAACGGAATTGTCACTACGCTGAGCACTGTCGTGAGAAAAACTCCGCTGGAACCCAGGCGCTCGTTGCCGCCATATTGGTTACACAGGAGCGTGGTATTGACCGCCACGGGCATGGCTGTCATCACTGTGGTCAGCCCCAGCAGCATGGGGTCTCGGATAAAAAGTCCAAATAGAAAGTGTACGATCACCGGTGTCAAGAGAAGCTTCAATGCCGCGAGGGCATAGATCCTCCACTGTCCAAACACCTGCCGGATCGGGATACAAGCCAGAGATGCGCCGATGGCCAGCATCCCGCCTGGAATATTGATGTTTCCCAGCATTGTCATGGCATTTGTCAAAAATGCGGGCACAGCAGGCCGGAACAGCATGATCGCGGCGGCGAGCAGAGACGCCACAAAAGGCGGATTGAGAATCGTTTTAAGCTCCAGTTTGGCCTTACTGCCCCGCCCAGCCAACATCAACACACCCACAGAATAGGACAGCGCGGTAAAAGGCAGGTTGAAGATGGCAGCATAGACCACAGCCGTATCTCCAAAAATAATACGCACAATCGGGAACCCGATAAAGGCAAGATTTCCAAACATTGCCATATAGTTGTAAGTTCCTCGGTCCGCTCGCGGCGCGCGGGAGAGCCTGGCATAGATATAG
The DNA here is from genome assembly GCA_009781925.1 of Bacillota bacterium. GTDB lineage: Bacteria > Bacillota > Clostridia > Oscillospirales > Oscillospiraceae > WQUU01. Next base: position 2,951 of record WQUU01000132.1, read on the forward strand.
CCGATCCCAAAGAGGATGGCGTGTGCGGCAAAGGACAGCAGGACAATCTCTTCCAATAATCCAAGGGCAAGCGTCTCGGTAGAATTAAGCGCGGAGGATAGAATTAAGCCGCACTGGGTGACATTGATCAATATCCACGATAGCTTTGTTCGGAAACTGTCGTCAATTACTTTCGCCTTATACAGTCCGAAGCCCACAGATATCAAGATCAGCAATTCACCCATCAGGCTGATCAGTTGAGGTAAGTCTATCAAAGGAGGTCTCCAGACCGTATGCCCATCCCTATTTTTATGAGCCGAAACATCCTGTCCGCCGCCTGTAAAAACAACTCCCGGCTATCCCGCATGGCCTCGTCCAACCCCATGCACCGGGGGACGATGGACATCACCGCGCTGACACCCAGGTCATACGCTTTCTCCACGCCGTCCCCAACTCCGCCGGCGATGACGACGCAGGGTACGCCCGCCTCCTTGCAGAGCCGCGCAATTCCGATCGGGGCCTTGTCGTGGAGGGACTGCGCGTCGAAATTGCCCTCCCCCGTGACGACCAGGTCCGCGCCGCGCAGAAGCTCCTTAAAATGCACCAGCTCCAGCATGACGTCAATGCCCCGGCGCAGCTCCGCGCCCAAGAAGACCTTCAGCGCGCCGCCGAGGCCCCCAGCCGCGCCCGCGCCGGGAATGTGCTCCATGTCAACGCCCAGGCTCCTTTTGACAAGGTCTGCGTAATGCTGCATCCCGTGTTCCAAAAGCGCAAGCCGCTCGGCGTCGGCCCCTTTTTGCGGCCCGAAGGTGTACGTTGCCCCGTGCTCACCGGTTAGCGGATTGTCCACGTCGCACATGACGGTGATCTCAGCATTTTTGATGTTGGGGTCAAGTCCCGACACGTCCACGCGGGTAATGCACCGTAAATCGATGCCACGCCCCGGTGAGATCAGCGCCCCCTGTTCATCATAGAACTTGACGCCGAGGGCGGACATCGCGCCGATGCCGCCGTCGTTGGTGGCGCTGCCGCCGATCCCGATGATAATCTTTTTGTGCCGTTTCAGCGCGTGGGCGATCAGTTCGCCAGTACCGTAAGAGGTCGTGTACAGCGGGTTCTTATCCGCGTTCGCAAGGCCAAGCCCGGAGGCCTGCGCCATCTCGATCACGGCAGTCCCATCATTGAGGCTTCCGTAATAGGCGGTGACGGACTTCCCCTCCGGACTGCGGACACCCACATATACCTTTTCGCCGGGGCAGGCCGTCAGAAAAGAATCCACCGTGCCCTCGCCGCCGTCGGCGATGGGGATGCCGACGATCTCCGCGCCGGGAAAGACCGCTCCAGCGGCGGTCGTCAGGCAGTCGATAACCTCGTGCGAACTCAGGGAGCCTTTAAAGGAGTCAGGGGCAAACAGAAATTTCATTTAGAAAACTCCAAGTACCACGTACAGCTACTCTTCGCTTTTAGCACGCTGTTTTTGCCAAAGGCTTTGGCCCTGTCCGGCCTGTCGAAAATACCCGTGCAGGGTTCCAGAATCGCGCAGTTTCCAATGTGAAGTCCCTTTGAGACGAGCACACCCAGATATGGAACAGACTCAATCGGAAAGCTCAGGCGGTACGTGCTGTGATCGGAAGGGTGAAAAACGCCGCACCAGCCCTTCGTGACAGGGTCATCTATGTAGAACTTATCCATGTATTTTTCATAGGGCTGACCAATCTCCAGAACGTTTTGCAGTTCCACGCTGTTTCCAAATGACCCTAGCAGATCGTCATAGCTGTATGTGAGCATCCCGCTTTCACACCCGTCTGGTAGCAGAACTGCGGAGTTTTCCTCCATCGCGAACATGGCGTGCGCTGCCCACACAAAGTCCAGGTCAAAGGGAGACAAGTTTCGCAAGGTATAGTCGATCCGCAACACGGCCTCACCGAAGAAATAGATTCTCTTGGACAGCATGTAGGGCAGTCTTACGCCGTGTACGCTTGCTTGGATGTAGTCATCAGCCGCAGTGCAATCCCAGTCCAACCCCCAGACCTCGCCGTGGTCGGGCAGCCGCGTCCCCTCCCAGGGAACGGACTCATAGAAACAGGCGTCGATCGTCGGGAACATCTCATCAAAGCCACAAACATCCATCGTGTTGTAATCAGTGTCATAGCCGCCCTGCAACAGTGCATCGCCTTTGCTTTGCAGCAGCAACTCCCTCCCGGATATTTTGTCCTGGAGCGAGACCATTTTTGAGCCGCGCAGTGTGATCACG
>WQUU01000133.1 GCA_009781925.1 Bacillota bacterium
ACCGCCGCGAAAGTGGCGCTCCGGGCGGGCTCGTCCGTCAGGGAGAGGGAACCCACGCAGAGCACGCGCGTGTCGCGCAAAATTTCAAAATTGAGCTCCTCCGTTTTGAGCCGGGTGTCCGCGCCGGGCTTGCGGGAGAAGGAGAAGGCGCGCTCCCCGTCGGCTGAGAGGGCCACAAAGGCCAGGGTCGTGAACACATCGTCGGCCAGAACCAGCCCCTGGGTGTCGATCCCGGCGGCGTCGAAGGTCTCTCTCAGAAAGACCCCGTGCATGTCGCTGCCGACTTTGCCGAGAAAGGCGGCCTTGCGCCCCAGTTTTGCCGCGGCATAGACCACGTTTGCCACCGCCCCGCCGGGGTTGCGCTCAAAGAGTTTCATGCCGTTTGGGGAGGCCCCGGCCTCGGTGAAGTCGATCAGCAGTTCCCCCAGGGCTGTGATGTCATAAGTGGACATAGTCATTTCCTCCGCAGGGTGAATGGAATATGGCCATTATATCTTATTTGCGGGGGAAAAACAATCCTATATAAAAACGAAAACGGGTGGGCTGTGTAAAAAACGAGACGGGCGGGGATAGAACCCCGCCCCTGCGATCCGATATTGGGTATTTTCCGTAGGGTCGGGCTTTCATGCCCGGCCGCTTAATTTTTACCCTTTGACCTCAATAATATGAATCTGTGTGGCGGTGTAATCCGTCTCCGATGTGATGGCGTCCGTGATCCGGGCCACCGCCGCCTCGCTCAGGCCCTCGGCCGGGGCGGGCACCGCTACGGTCACGTCCGTATCCGTCATGAACACCACGCAGTCGGTGAAGTCCTTTGCCACAAGGAGATTTTCGACCTGCGCCTCCTCCATGGTGCGGGTGGCCATGGCGGAGATCTTGTTCATGGCGTCGTCGATGACCGCCTGAGTGGCGGTGTCGGAGGACGCGGCCATCTGCAGGAGTCCCAGGGACTGATCCCGGCTCTGCTGGCGGGTCAGCCGCGCCAGGGCGAAGTAGTCGGAGCCGGTGGCGCTGCTGGTGGATGTGCCGTCCGCGGTCGTGCCGCTTGCGGTCGCGCCGCCCGTGAGTGCGCTGTCCGCGCCGTCGGCCGGACTCGACGGCGCGCCGGCCGTGAGCCCTGTGCCTCCGGAACTGTCCACCGCACCCGACTGCGCCTTCATGTTGTCCTCGGCGGCAACCATTGCGCTGTCCGGCGCGCCGCCGACCTTGTTGTTGTATGACCAGTTGAGATAGACCGCGGCGGCAACAAACAGAAGCACTGTCGCGATGATAAGGTTGCGTTTCAAGTTTTTCAAATGCCATTCCTCCAATTTAGATAAAGGTTCGCGGGTAGGGGGCGATGCCCACATCGCTCCGCACGGTTTTGTAATACGGCGTGTCTGGGTCGCCGCGCCACGGGGTCAAGGACGCGGGGCGATGAGGGCATCGCCCCCTACAAGATGTGGCCGCGGGTTTCACTTCATTTTAATCACACTGATCTTGTCGGCGCCGAGTCCCGTAAAGGCCTCCACCGCCTGGGTGACGGCCAGGCGGACGGCGGGACTGTCCGCCCCCGCGCAGACCACCGTCGCGCCCAGATATGTGGGGTAGACGTAAGTCACATCCACGGGCGCCTGCACGCCGGAGCCCTCATTGACCACCAGCGCCCCGTCCTTTCCCTGGGCCAGCACCCGGCTTGCGCTGCTCTTCAGCGACAGCAGCACCCGCACCTGCCCCACCCCCGCGATGTCCCCCAGCGCGGCGCTGAGCCGCGCCTCCTGGTCAGCTAAGGAGAAGTCCGGCGGGTCGAGAGACCCTCCGCTGACCTGTGCCTGCGGGGCCGGACTCTTGTTTCCGCCGATGGGGACGAGAATCAGAATGAGCCCCAGGAGCAGCACCAGCAGGACGTATTTGTACTTGAGCAGGAGTTTTGGGAGATCGGCCTTACGCTTCGTTTCCATTCCAATACTGCCTCTCCGGCGCGATACCCAGTTCGGCCTCAATGGCCCTTGCCAGCGCGCCTTTTTCATCGGGACTCAGCTGCGCTGTGATGTGCGCCTCATACGGATAGAAAACCCCCTCATCACCCCACTTCGCCGTCACGGACACCGCCTCAACTTTGATCCCCAGGTCTTGTGCTTTGTCCAATATATATGCGGCGCACTCCTGTTCTATGACGTCCCGGTTGAGCTGCTTGCCGGCGTCGTTCACACTGTTCTGTACGGCTTGGAGCTCCTCCCGGGACTGCTCCGCGTTGACGGAGAAAAGGCTGAGGTCAAAATGCAGCACCGGGGAGACCAGAGCGATCAGCATTACCACACCGGTCACGAGCTTGAGGACATTCCGCACCCGCCCCTTCGGTGTCACAGCCAGGGCCAGCCCCGCGAGCAGCGCCGACGCCGCGAGGCCGACAATCCACTGTCCGATGGCGGCCATAGACGATACACCTCCCTGTAGGGGACGGATTGATCCGTTCCGATATCCCGCATAAACGGAACGGATCAATCCGTTCCCTACAATTTGATGTTGTGTATTACGCCAACCCAAATCCCTTCAGGCTCGACAGAATCGAGAGAAACAGTATGGCCGCCCCCGCGCCCAGAAGGCCCATGACGAGGCCGAAGGCCGTGCCGAGGCCGGAAATAAGGCCTGTCAGCCGCGGGGACGACAGGGCCCCGGCAAGCCCCGCTGTGGCCTTATACAGCAAATAGTGCACGCCCAGGCGCAGGAAAGGCAGCAGACACACGCAGAGCACGGCCAAAAGCCCGAAAATTCCGATGGCGTTGCGCAGGAGGGAGGCCCCGGCCACGAGGGAGCCCGCCGCGTCGGAGAGGATGCCGCCCACCACCGGCAATGCGGCGGAGATGGTCGTCTTGGCGAGCTTGGCCGTCACCTGGTCGGTGGACCCGGAGATGGCGCCGGAGAGTGTCAGATAGAGCGTGAAGGCCAGCACCAGCAGCGTTAAGAGTGTCACGCAGAGCCAGCGCAGGAGTCTGACCGCTCCATCCAGAGCCGAACCGCCGAGGGCGGCGTTCGCGATGACGGCGGCGATGTAGGCGTAGACCAGGGGCAAAATGACGCTCCGGGCCGCGCTGATGAGCAGATTAAAAAAGAGCGCCGTGGCCAGGTATTTGACTGAGCCGGAGCTGAGCGCCCCCGCCGCCGTGGCGGAGGCGGCGAGGCTCGGCAGCAACACTTTTGAGAAGTCGGAGAGGGTGGTCAGCGTATTGGCCCCGAGGCCCACAAAGGCCGTGAGGTCCCCGGCGGAGACGGCGGCGATGGCCAGCCCCCCGCCCAGGGGAACAAAGTTCGGCCCGACCGCACTCTCTGTGTCCAGCATCGACTCCGCGACGCCGCAGAGCACCACGACGGCCAGGATGAGGGCCGCGCTCTTGAGTCCGGTCTGAAAGACGCCGAAAAACTGTCCCTTGAGATAGGTTCCGATCTGCCCCAGCGCCCCGTCCAGCGAGACATTTTGCACGCCGCTGTCCCCCAGGATCTCGCTTACCTCCGGGGGGGCGTGTCCTTCGATTTGATCCACCCCGGCGGCCTGACCGAGCTCGTCCTGCACTTGCGACTGCGTGTCCGGGGCGGCCAGGGCGCGGACGGACAGCGGTAAAAAAGCCATCGTGCACAGCAAAAGGACGGCAAATCCCCGGCGTTTCGCGCCGCGCCCTTTTAAAAGGGCGCGGAGGGCAAATAAAACTTTCACGCCATCTCTCCGATCATCTGGAGTACTGTCTTGATCAGCGGCAGGGCCACATATAGGGCGCAGAAGGAGCCTGCCAGCTCCACGGAGGTGGCGATGGAACTCTGCCCCCCGTCCCGGCAGAGGTCGGAACTGAGCTTTGCCACGATGCCGATTCCCACGCACTTGAGCACCGGCAGCAATATCGCGGAACTCAGCCCCGTCATCTGCGCCGCCTGATCGACGACCTCCCGGAAGCTGGAGAAGAGATCGAGCGCCAGGCCCAGCACCAGAAAACCCACGGTGAGGGTCAGCAGCAAGGCCAGCTCCGGACTGTTTTTTTTGAGCAGCAGAGCGAGGACAGTCCCCGCGAAGCCGATGACAGCGGCCTTGATAAGGAGTTCCACAGCTAGAACCCAAAAAGGGATTTGATGAGCCCGAAGAGGTCGGAGATCTCCTGCACGATGATGACCAGCACCACCACCAGCCCAGCGATGGTGACCATGAGGGCCTGCTCGTCCTTCTTCGCCTGGCTGAGCAGAAGGTTGAGCACCGCGACAAGAATCCCCACCGCGGCGATTTTGAAGATTAAGTCCACATTCATAGGAAAACCTCTTTTGCATCTGTAGGGCGCGACGCCCCCGGCGCGCCGTGTTTTACAATGCGGGCCGCCGAGGGCGTCGGCCCCTACAGGGTCAAATCACACCAGCGCGACCGCCAGCATCGCCGCAACGCCGAATCCCAGTCCGATGTAGAGCTTCGCCGACGCCGGCAGGGCTGCTCTGGCCTGCGCCGCGCGCTCGCCCAATTCCGCAATCGCCCGGCTGAGCGCGGTTTCCTGCTCCCTGGCGTCAAAACGGCCCAGAACCGCGCCCAAGGGGCGCAGGGCGGCGAAATCCTCCCCGCCCAGCGGCGTCAAGGCGGGCAGCGCGGCCTCCCAAAGCTCGGAAAAGCCGGCCTCGTCCAGGCGCTCCAGTTCGTCCGAGAGCCGGGCAAAAAAGCCGCGCACGGCCGCGTTTCCCCGCTCCGACAGCAGTTTTGTAAGTTCCGGCAGGGGAGTGAGGCGCAGGGAAATCTCCCCGCGCATCTGCTCCAAAGCGGAGAGGAGGTCGGAGAGCGTGTCCGCCCGCTTTTTGAGTACCAGGTATTTTGAGATGCCCAGCGCCGCGCCGGCGGCGATGATCAGTAGCGCGCCCAGCAGTTTCATATATTTTTCAGCTCCGTGACTGTATAGATCCGCTCCCCGTTTTTTATGGCGATGATGACCGCCGCGTCAAAGACGCCCCTGTCCAGCAGTTCCCGGTACAAGTTCTTTTTGCGCAGTTCGTCCACACTGACCGCATGGGCCGTGGCCAGCAGGCTGACGCCGCAGTGGAAGGCGTTCTCGATGGCCAGGCTGTCCCTGGGGTCGGTGATCTCATCGAGGGCCAACACCTGCGGATTCATGGCGCGCAGGAGCATCATGGCCGCTTCGGCCTTGGGCGCGGAGGTCAAAACA
>WQUU01000134.1 GCA_009781925.1 Bacillota bacterium
CAGCGGATTAAACCAGTGGACGGCGACCGCAAACACCGATATCCATCGGATGAGCACATCTTTCCGCCGCAGATGGCACAGCTCGTGGCACAGGACGGCGCGGAGCTGCGCCTCGGTGTAATCGCGGTCGGGCAGGAGGATTGCGGGGCGAAGCAACCCCACCAGCATCGGCGTCGCGGCGAGGGGATTGCGATAGAGGCGCGGCACGCGGCGGCGGTGCCGGCACAGTACCGCGAGTATGGACAGCTCCTCCGCGCGCGCGGGGCGGTTGCGGCGGCGGTGCAGGCCGATGTAAATTTTGTAATTGACGACGTAGTAGAGCAGCGTAATGAGCGCGCCGGCGGCGTAGACGAGCACGAGGATCAGATCCAGCGGCGTGGATTTCGGCTGAGCTGTCTCTGCGGAGCTTGCGGACGGCGCGGTTGTCACCGCTGAATCGGCGCTGCCGGCATTGCCGAGCGGGGCCTGCGGCCGCGCGGCGGCCGCTGTGGGGATGGGCAGCTGAGCCACAATCGATTGGAGCGGCGCATTGGAGATGGGGTTATTGGCCGGCAAGACCACGAGCTTGGACACGGGGGTCAGTAACGCCGCGAGCACCGCGAGCCAAAGATAATACTGCGCCGACTTCGGCAGGCGGTCGCGCAGCAGCGGTTTTAGCGCAAACAGCAGGAGCGTGAGCGCCGTGCCGGTGAGGGTCATGATCAAAACCGCGCGGATCAGATCAGTCATGCTTAGCCGCCCCCCATCGTGAAGTAGGCGCGCAGTTCGTCGATGTCGCCGTCGGTCAGGTGGCCGTTCCGCACCATGGCGATGGCGAGATTCTTCGCGCTGCCGAATTTCTCCAGCACGGTCTTTTCCTCCGCGAGCATGTAATCCTCCTGCGTCACCAAGGGCAGATACTGCGCCGCGCCGTATCTGTCCAGGCGCGTGATGACGCCCTTTTCCCTCAAGCGCGACACGAGCGTATGGATGGTGGATTTGTTCCAGCCCTTCGACTGTTCCAGCGACCCGCGCAGTTCGGCGATCGTCAGCGCGCGGCGTTCCCGCCAGAGCAGACGCATCACCTCAAGCTCGGCGTCAGTGATCGCGATGTCCATAGGCAGCCTCCAGTTTATTTATGTAACCGTAGTTTACATCTGTAAACTCACTTTGTCAAGGGGGAAAGCGAAAAAAATTCTTTTCAACATAGAATAAAGGGATTGTAGCAAAACGAAAAAACAAGACCCCGGGGTTTTGTCCGAGGTCTCGCTCAAAGAGAGGAGTGGGGTGTATCTAGGAGAGGAAAGAGTCATATCAATTTTATAGGGGCTGATGCCCAATCGGCCCGCGCGCCGGGCCGCAAGCCTTATCCGAACAGGTCGCTCCTGTCCATGAGCGCCACCGTAAACCGGAGGTATGAACCGTCCCTGTAGACGGTGAACACGAGCGTGTCGCCGACAGAGAGCCCCTCCTTCGCGGCGTTGACATCGTCCGTGGTGGCCACGGCTTTGCCGTTGACCTCCGTGATGATGTCCCCGACTTGCATCCCCTGCTTATAGGCGTCCGAAGTTTGAATCACGCCGTTGACATAGAGTCCGGCGGGGATGCCGTAGAGTTCCTGGGCAGTGGAATCCACCGCGACAACGGTGACCCCCAGAGCGGGGATGCCCTTGACCGCGCCGTCCGCTATCAGCGCGTCCACCACGGGCTGGATGCTGGTGGCGGGGATCGCGAAGCCGATGCCTTCGATGGTGGTATAGGACGACATCATCTTCATGTTCGTGATACCGATCACCTGGCCGTACATGTTCAGAAGCGGGCCGCCGGAGTTGCCCTCATTGAGGGCGGCGTTGGTCTGGAGAAGCGTCATAGCGTGTCCGTCATAGTCCACATTCCGGTCAATGGCAGAAATAATGCCGTCGGTCATTGTGCCGCTGTATTCCTGGCCCAGGGGGTTTCCGATGGCCACTACGCCGTCCCCCACGGCAATGTCGGAGAGATCCCCGAATTGGGCGGGCGTGAGACCGGTGACGTCGATTTTCAGCACCGCGATGTCGTCTGTCGCGTCCGCCCCGACGAGCTTCGCATCGTGCTCCGAGCCGTCGTTGAGGGTGACTTTCGCGGCGTCGGCGCCGTCGATCACGTGGGCGTTTGTGATAATATACCCATCCGAGGAGATAATTATTCCCGTGCCCCAGGCGTATCCGGCGGGGTCATCCTTTGTGCTCGCCGTGATGCCCACAACGCTGGGGATACCCTTGGCATAAACCTGCTGGAGTGTCAGCTCTTTCTGTCCGGCGCTGCTCTGAAGCGGCAATGTGACGCCCGTGCCGGTCGCGGCCCGGGGGATGTTAAAGGTGCCGCTGACGGCGCCGGAGCCGTAAGTTTGAGAGAAGTAATCCCGATAGTTGTCGGGGTAGCCCGTGCCGGCGCTTCCGCTCCCGCCGGAACCCTGGCTGTACCGCTCACCGAAGAGATCTAGCTGTCCGCCGCCGAGCCCCTTCAGACCGCCACTGGCGGCAAACGCGACGAAAATCAGCGCAATCGCCAATGCCACCGCCAGCAGAACAATGGCGACGGTTTTCCCGGAACCGCCGCTCTGCCTCTGATAGGGCATTCCCCCATAGGGGGAGACATAGCCGGGAGAAGAGTAGGAGCCGGGGGCGCGGTAGGGAGGATAACTCTGGGGAGAGGGGGCCGCGCCGCCCGGCTGTTGAGAAAATCCATCTTGGGGAATCCCATATTGGGTGTTGGAAAAGGCACTATCCGGTGTATCAGGGCTGTACCAGCTCTTCAGATCGTACTCATTTTGTGCCATTTGGTCTCCCCCTCGATTTCATATATCATAACCTTAAAAATTGCATTCCGTGTGAATATACTGTAAACAAAGAGTGAATGTTGGGGCGGGAGGAATTTCATTTATTTTTCCTTTGTGGGGCTGCGCCCCACGCCCCCCAAGGTCAAATTCAGCGCGAAGATAAATTCGGTCACGCCGTCGCGGCTGGTGACACTGATGTCGCCGTCGTGGTTGCTCAGGATCGTCTTGACCAGGTTTAACCCCAGGCCGACGCCGTCTCTGTCCTGGCTGCGGGAGCGATCCGCCTTGTGGAAGCGGTCAAAGATGAGGGGCAGCTCCGACTCGGGGATGGTCTCCCCCTGATCTTTGACGGAGACATAGGCCCTGCCGTCCTGCTTCCAGAGGGAGAGGCCGATGGTGCTGTTCTCCCGTGAAAATTTTATGGCGTTGTCGAGGAGGTTATACACGACTCTGGTGATCGCGTCCGCGTCACCCGGAACCATCATGCGCTCCTCCGGGAGATCCACGTCCACGTCCAGATTTTTGCGGGTGGCCTTGGCCTCAAAGTTGACGAGGGTGCGGCGCAAAACTTCGGAGAGATCAAACTCCGACATGTGCATGGCCGACGCCCCTTGGCGCTGCATGACGCTCAGATCCAGCATGCTGCGCACCAGGCGGGAGAGGCGCTTGGTCTCCGAGGAGATCGTGCGCAGATATTTGTCCCGGCTCTCCTCGGGGATGGTGCCGTCCAGCAGTCCGTCCGCAAAACCGGAGATGGAGGTCATGGGCGTCTTGAGCTCGTGAGAGATGTTGGCGATGAATTCGCGGCGCAGCTCCTCGGACTTCTCCAGAGATTCCGCCATGGCGTTAAAGCTGCGGGTGAGTTCGCCGATCTCGTCCTCCCGCCGGACGTCCCCGACCCGGGCGGAGAAATCCCCCCGCTCAAAGTGCCGGGCGGCGGCGGCCATCTCGTTGAGCGGCTTTGCCTGCCGCTTGGAGGTGAAATAGGACAGGAGGAGGGCCACGGCGAGCACCACCAGAGCCGCGACCAGCACAATGCCCAAAAAAGTCCCCCACGCGCGCATGATGGATCCGCTGTCCGAGGCGATGAAGACATAGCCTGCCACGCCGGTTCCGAAAGGGCTGTGGATCGCTTGCGCAACCACATAATAGGGAACCGGATAAAAGCCCCCCAAGGTGCCAAAGGCGGACAGGGCCCCGGTGTCACGCAACGTTGCCATGTAATTTTCGGCGATCCGCCGCCCCAGAAAGGGGCTGAGCAGATCGTCCGAGCTGTTGATCACCGCACCGCTCGCGTCACAGAGAAAAACATGGTAGCCTGTGATACTGGAGACGGCGGCGATAAAGGGATTATAACTGATATCTGCCAGATCGCTGCCCGGCATATTGTGCAGTTCCGCCCACAGGCTGTGGGACACCTCGCCCGCCGTTCTGGAAAGGCTGTCCTGTTTATCGCTGACGACGTAGCGGCGGCCCAGAAACATAAAGGCCGCGCCCAGGATGACAAAGCTGAGAATGACCGTCCCCGCCGTCAGAAGGAAGTTGCGCATGGTGATGCTTTTCATGATCATTTCTCGGTTCGTGTGGGTTTTTTGTAGGGGCAGACCTGGCGTCTGCCCCAGACTGGTCTGCCCGGAAGCGGGCGGACGCCAGGTTCGCCCCTATAGCACCTCAAATTTGTAGCCCACGCCCCAGACCGTCTTCAGCGACCACTTGTCGGACACGTCCTCCAACTTCTCCCTTAAACGCTTGACGTGCACGTCCACCGTGCGGGAGTCGCCAAAGTAGTCAAAGCCCCAGACCTCGTCCAGGAGCTGGTTGCGCGTATACACCCGGTTCGGCGAGGACGCCAGGTGAAAGAGCAGCTCCAGCTCTTTCGGCGGGGTGTCCACGCGCCTGTCATTTACGATGAGCTCATAGGAGTCCATGTTGATCACGAGCCTGTCAAAGCTGAGTTTCTTTTCCGGAGGGATCTCCTCCCCCTTGCTCCGGCGCAGGACGGCGTGCACCCGGGCCAGGAGCTCCTTGACCTCGAAAGGCTTGACGATATAATCGTCCGCCCCCATCTCCAGGCCGCTGACCTTGTCGAAGGTCTCCCCTTTTGCGGTGAGCATGATCACCGGCACCTGGGAGAACTGCCGAACCTCCCGGCAGACCTGCCAGCCGTCCTTTACGGGGAGCATGATATCCAGGAGCATGAGGTCGGGCTCGACCTCCTTGGCCAGGCGCACCCCCACGCCGCCGTCCGCGGCGAGGTACACCTCAAAACCGTCCTTCTCCAGGTACAGCCGCAGAAGTTCGGCGATGTTTCCGTCATCCTCGACGACCAGAGCTTTTTTTGCCACAATTTACCCTCCTCAACACAAAGCAGAGGTAATCATTCCTATAATTGCATTATACCCCAGCAATCGCGTCGGAAAGGTGAACAAAGTGTAAAACCTGCATAGGGGCCGCACACCCGGCGGCCCGCATTGTGAACCCGCCCGGAGAATACGGGGACGCCCAGGGGGGCGTCCTCTACGCCAGACCCACCAGCCGCCCCAGTTGGTATACCAGCAGCGATACGCCATAGGCGCAGATCAGCTGCCAGGCCACCGAGGTCAGCGTCCATTTGAGGCTGCCCATCTCCCTGTGAATCGCGGAGACCGCCGCCACACAGGGGACGTACAGCAGCACAAAGACCAAAAACGCGAAGGCGGCTAGCGGTGAGCCGAAAGTGCCGGAGAGGGCCGCGCTCACGGCGGCGCCGGAGGCGGTGAGGGCAAAGCCATAGAACATGGAGAGGGAGGCGACGACGGCCTCCTTCGCCACAAAGCCGGTGAGCAGGGCCACGGCCGCCTGCCAGGCGCCGAAGCCCAGGGGCGTGAAGATCGGCGCGAGGAGCCCGCCCAGGGCCCCCAGAATGCTGTGCTCCGCGTCGGCCGCCATCCGGAAGCCGGGGCCGAAGCTCCGCAAAAACCAGAGGATGACACTCATCATTAAGATCAGCGTCCCGGCCCGGACGAGAAAGCCGCGCACCCTATCCCAGACGTGGCGCAGCGTGTTTTTGAGACTGGGCAGACGGTAGGGCGGCAGCTCCAGCACAAAGGCGGCGCTCTCCCCCCGGAAGAGGGTTTTCTTGAATAACAGGCCCGAGAGAATCGCCAGCGCCATGCCGAGAAGGTATAATCCAAAGACCACAAACCCGGCGTACCGGCCGAAAAAGGCCGCGGCGATGAGCCCGTAGACCGGCAGTTTGGCGGAACAGCTCATAAAGGGGATGAGCATGACCGTCATGCGCCGGTCTTTTTCGCTCTCCATGGCGCGCGCGCCCATGACGGCGGGCACGGTGCAGCCAAAGCCCATGAGCATAGGAATGAACGCCTTGCCGGAGAGCCCGAAGCGTTTTAGCAGCCTGTCCATGATAAAGGCCGCCCGGGCCATGTAGCCGGAATCCTCCAGCAGGGAGAGGAAGAAAAATAGCAGCGCAATCTGGGGCAAAAAGGTGAGCACGCCGCCCACGCCGGCCAGGATGCCCTTCACCGCCAGGGAGACGAGCCAGGGCGCGGCGTGAATCGCACTGAGGCCGCCGCCGAGCCAGACGCCGAGGTAATTGTTCAAAAGAATGCCGACCCCGTTGCTGAGCCCCTTGCCAATGGGGCCAAAGGTAATGGCGAAGATCAGGAGCATCGTCAACAGGAAGGCGGGGACGGCCAAATATTTGTTGGTGACCACTTTGTCGATCCGGTCACTGGCGGACAGCGCGCCCTCCGCCCTCCCCCGCAGCAGCGAGGTCTTTACCGCGTTCTCAATGTAGCGGTATCGGCTGTCGGCCACCAGAGTCTCCCGGTCGCCGAAAGGGGAGGCGGCCTCAAACTTGGCGGCAATGATCCGGAGTTTTTGTTTCGTTTCGTCATCCAGATGCAGGGCGTCTTCCACGAGTTTGTCGCCCTCCAGCACTTTGACGCCGGCCCAGTGGGCGGGCAGGCCCGCGGCGTAGGCGAAGTCGTGGATGAGTTCGCCTACCTCGTGGTGTATCTCGTGGGTGAAGTCGTCATAGAGGTCGTCCGGCTCGACGGTGTAGCCGATGTGCATCTGCCGGTGGGCCGTGTGCATGAGCTCATCGAGACCCTGCCCGGTTTTGGCCGTGATGGGGATGATGGGGATGCCCAGCGTCTCGGAGAGGCGCTTTAGGTCGATCCTGTCGCCGCGCTTTTCCACCTCGTCCATGAAGTTGAGAGCCATGACCATGGGTTTCTCCAGCTCCAGAAGCTGGACGGTCAGGTAGAGGTTGCGCTCCAGATTCGTGGCGTCCACAATGTTGATGACCGCGTCCGGGGCCTCCCGCACAAGATAATCCCGGGTGACGATCTCCTCCATGGAGTAGGGAGAGAGCGAATAGACGCCCGGCAGGTCCGCGACGGTGACCTGCCGGCTGCCGAAGCTGGCCTTGCCCTCCTTCTTTTCCACCGTCACCCCCGGCCAGTTGCCCACATACTGGTTTGCCCCGGTCAGGGCATTGAAGAGGGTGGTCTTGCCGCTGTTGGGATTGCCCACAAGGGCGATGCGCATCTCCCGGCGGTCGTGCTCCGTGCGGTCGTATTTCCCGGCGTGGTAATCCAGCTCGTGGTCATGCGCGTGGCGCATCCGATCCAGTGTGGCCTCATCGAATTGGCGGCGGACATAGCAGGCCTGGCCGCAGCCCGCGCAGTCCGCACAGTTTGGGCGGCGCGGACGGCGCGGAGGTTCGCCGATACGGATCTGCATGGCGTCCGCTCCGCGGAGGCTGAGGGCGTAGTTCCGGACGCTGACCTCCAGCGGGTCGCCGAAAGGCGCGATTTTCTTGATTGTAACTTTTGTGCCCGGAGTCAGGCCCATGTCAATGAGCCTCCGCCGCACGGCCGGGTCGCGGTTTGAAACCTCCGTGATGAGGCCGCTCTGTCCGGGACGCAGCATGTCGAGGGTGTCCTTGTTCCCGATGGGTATCCCTTCTTTCTCGTTCCGAAAGATAATGTACCACGGTTATGGGGCGGCGTCAATTGGCAAGCAAGCGGAAAACGGTCAAGGGCTTGACAAGGGCATTTGGGTGAACCACCTCGTCAGGGCGAAGACCACGCCCTGTCACTCCTCCTCGGGAGGAGAATTTTTAGAGGTGCGGTGGTGGAATTGGATATGCCGCGTTCTAATCGCTCTTCCCCAGCAACCAATCGACACTGACCCCGAGTATTTCAGACAGCGCATTTAGTTCAAAATCGGAAACCGGCCTTTTCTGCCCTTCCAGAAGTGAGAGTGCAGGTGCACTGATGTCTATTCCTTTTACTTGCAATCTCGCCAATAAATCTTTTTGCAGCAATCCAATTTTTAATCTGGCCTCTGTTACACGATATCCAACCATATTTTGTGTTCCCAAAGACAATTTCCTCTTATTCATTTCAGAACCCCCTTAATTTAATATTACCAAATTTAGCATTGACAATTTTGGTAATACCAAATATAATTAGAATATTTTAAGGGGGCGAAGACGTTGAAGAAAAACATAGAAGACGATGAAGAAATCAAGACCATGCGTAAGAATTTCAAATCATTGCGCCGGGCACATGGGTGGACGATAGAGGATTTGGCGAAAATATCAGGAATCAGGGTAAAAGTCCTGGCTGACATTGAAGAGGGCAGAGATTTTGATGTTGCCTACTTGATCCGGCTGTGTAAGATCTACCAAATAAGGCCGGCTAAAATATTTACTAAATTTGAGACTGGTTGATTTTTTGCAGGAATTGATGTAAAATACATTTGTAAAGGTGATGGTGGTATGAAGCTCTATCTTGAGACGACGATGTTCAATTATTTTTTCGACGCCGAGCGCGACGGCCATGATGACACAGTCAGGCTGTTTGAAAAGATTCGCGCAGGGGAACATGAGGCGTATACGTCCGGTTATACTGTAGGCGAATTATTAAATGCTCCGGAACCAAAGTAATCTAAAATGCTGGCACTGATTGATGCATATAGCATTATTACGCTACCCATCACAGATGCGGCAAACCAGCTGGCCAATCTTTATGTTTCGGGAAATATTATTCCCGTACGTTTTCGACTTGACGGAGCGCATATTGCCGTAGCTTCTATAAATGGTCTTGATTGTGTGCTTTCCTATAATTTTAAGCATATTAACCGTGTAAAAACAAAATTGCTGACTGAACATATCAACCACGAAAAAGGGTACAGAGGCATTGTAATTTGCACCGCAAAGGAGGTTTTGGAAGAAGATGAATCATACAGCAAAGAGTAATCCAGTTGAGGATGAGTTAGATGCCATTCGCAGTAAATTGTATGAACAGACAAAGGATATGACGTCACAAGAGCAGGTCGCGTTTTTCAACAATTTGGCCAGAGAAGGCATGGCGAGACACGGTATCAAAGCCCAATACGGAGAGCTCCCGCCCGCGCGGCGGCAGGCTTAATCACAAATCAAAAGAGGCTCCGGTGAAAATCTGCTTCACCGGAGCTCTTTTTGTTTGTATCGCTCTTACGCCGTCTTCTCCACTTCAGCCTCGGACGCCGGCTCCACAGCTACGGCTTCCGCCTTGCTGTGCCCCAAAAACTTTGGCAGTTCCATGCCGGCCATGTTGAACATCTCGTTCATGGGCGGGATGGACTTGAGCATGCCGGCCAAAAAGTTCGCCGTAGCGGGGGTACCGTCCTTGCCGCCCATACTGTCCCAGACCGTGACCTTGTCAATTTTGAGGTTCTGAATGGCCTCCACCTGGGTCTTGACGAGGTTCTCCAGCTTGTCGGCCACCATGAGCTTCACGGCGGCGTCGGCGTCCCCGCCGGCGGCCTCCACGATCTTTTTGAAGCCCTCGGCCTGCTTGGTCAGAACTTCCTGGATGCCGCGGGCCTGGGCGTCCATCTTGGCAAAGATGGCGTCCGCCTCGCCCTTGGCCAGGCGGCGGGTCTGCTCGGCCTGGGCCTCTGCGTTTAATTCGACCTGGCGCTTGCTGATCTCGGTCTTGACGATGACGTCCGCCTCCAGGGTGGAGCGCTCGCGGGCGGAACGGGCCGCCTCCGCCAGCTGCTCGGCCGCGTAAGCCTCCTCGAGGGCCTTGGCCGCCTGCGTCTTCTCGGCGACAGTGGCGCGGCGCTGGGCCTCGGCCTGCTTCTCTTTGAGTTCGGCGTTGGAGTTGGCCACGCTGGCGGCCGCGTTATTCTCGCCCTGGATGGCCTCGGAGTCCGCCAGAGAGACGTTGATGCGCTTCTCGCGCTCGGCGTTCGCCTGGCCGATGTCGCCGGAGCGGTTGGCCTCTGCCACGCTGATCTTCGCGTCGTTGATGGCCTTGGCCGCCGCCTCGCGGCCCAGGGCGACGATATAGCCGGACTCGTCGCTGATGTCCGTGATGTTCACGTTGATGAGCCGGAGTCCGATCTTCTTGAGTTCGCTCTCCACGTTGTTGGAAACCGCCGTGAGGAACTTGTCGCGGTCGGCGTTGATCTCCTCAATGTCCATCGTGGCGATGACCAGGCGCAGCTGCCCCAGTATGATGTCCTTGGCCAGGCCCTGAACCTCCGGGAGTTTCAGGCCAAGCAGCCGCTCCGCCGCGTTTTGCATGACCCCGTTCTCCACGGAGATGCCGACGGTGAAGCTGGAGGGCACGTCGATGCGGATGTTCTGCCGGGACAGGGCGTTTTTCAAATCCACGGCGATGGAGATGGGCGTCAGATCCAGGTACTGATAGGACTGCACGATCGGGACGATGAAGGATGCGCCGCCGTGGAGACATTTTGCGCTGCGGTTCGTGCCGTCACTGTTCTTGCCGATCTTGCCGTAGACCACCAGGATCTTGTCGGAGGGGCACTTCCGATATCGGGAAAAGACATAGAGCATCAGGGAAAAGAGAAGCAGTACGATCACGCAGAGTAAGACAACTAATCCTGTTGTACCCATTTTGAGATTCCTCCCTCATTTTTTTGCGTTGTCTGAACCGCAGTATTGTCCGCCAGCCACCGTCTGGGAGTCCAAGGCGGAGAATATGGTCCCGTGTCCGCCTTCACAGCCACTGTCTGTTCATCGAGGACGGCGACAACATTGATCACCGCACCCGTGGGCAGTTCGGTATCCCCTTCGTTCACCGCCTCCAGTTCCACCAGCCGATCCTGAACGAGCACGTTGATTTTGCCCCGGCCCTGCCCCTTGGGCGGGACGGGGATGTACACGCTGCCTGTCTTGCCGACGGCGTTTTCGATCTCCAGGTTGCCGCTGTCCCGGAGCTTTGTGGCTCCGTAGAGGATGAGCGCGACACCCAGGAGGGCGATAAATCCCGCCGCCAGCGCCAGGAGCAGCGCCCAAAAGAGGGTCAGCCCCGCGCTGATACAGACGACGCCGAGCCAGCCGCCAACGGCGAAGAAGGCCACGATCCCGCGCACGGTGATGAGGGAGAAGTCGCTGTGCCCTGCCCCGTCGTGGTGTGCGCCGCCCATATGCCCGCTGTCTCCGTGGCCGGTCTCGAGATGGCCGCCGATGTCCCCGTGGCCGCCGCTAATGTCCATATGACCGCCGCCAATGTCCATATGGCCGCCGCCGATGTCTCCGTCCCCGTGACCGCCGAGGCCAAAGAACAGCAATATCGTCTGTATGATCATAATCAGTGTGGCGGGGATGGCCACCGCGGCAAAGATCTGCCCCAGCACGGGCAGACTGTTCCACCAAGCTATCATTTCTCCTTCGCTCCTCCCTTATTCGTTTTTCCGCTCTCCCCGGCCGCCGTGAGACCCAGGGCGTCGGCGGTCTGATCCGCCCGCTGTTTCATGAGGGCCGCCGCGTAATAGGTCAGGACGAGCTTGATCGTATTGCGCAGCTTCTCCCCGCCGCCGGGGACGGGCTCCTTGTAGGCGTGGATCTCCTCATCCACCAACCTGGTCATGGCGCGGGGGTCGAGGATGTCGTCAAAGCCGATCTTGTCCAAAATGTCGCAGATGTAGATGTACAGCTGGCTCTCGCTGACGAGGTCGTCCGCCCCGGTCTTGATGTCTCCGTTTATGTAGGTGAGGATGTTGCCGATGGTCTCCAGCCGGGTCACGCTCTTGAGCATATTGATGAGCATGACCGAGGCCAGCTGATCCGCGCCGTAGCGTTTCTCCACCGGCGGCTGCACCCAGCCGCGCACAACCCAGTTCTGGATGGTGTTGCTGTCCAGCCCCGTGAGCTCGGACATCTGGAAAAGCATGATCCCTTTTGTGGCGAAGAAAACAACATCGAAAAAGTCCGCCGCACGCTTGCCCGCGCGGGGGACAACTGTGCCAGGAAATGTCGTGGCGATCGGAACGCACCTCCCCTCATATGACTGTGGAGAAGTATATCACATCTTCGTATGAATGTCAAGCATGTTCTAAAGAAATGTTATTGGTTCGCAAGAAATGGAAAGGATTTATGGGATACTTCGTGATTTTTCCCCTAATCCTTGCGTTTGCGTGGGTGATACATACAAAAGCGGAAGAGGATTAAGTTCACCCCTCCGCCACCGCGAAGGTCTGCGGGCCCAGCACAACTTCTCCTTCCGTCCGCGCAAACCGCCCTATTTCATACACCACATCCCCCAGCGCCTGCGCCCCTACATTGTCCCAGTCCAGGCGCACTTCCCACGCCGCCGGGTTCACAAATATCAAAAACTTTCCCCGCCGGTAGACGAAGGGGAATTTTTCTTTTTCGGCGTAGACGACCTCAAAGTCCCCGTCCGCGCCCACACCCGCGCCCAGATCGGAAAAACGCCGGCGCAGGGCGATGAGGGATTTTACCGTGTTTAACAAACTATTCGGGTCGTCCGTCTGCGCCTCGACCGTGGGCGCGTCCGGCGCGCTGTCCACGGGCAGGTAGAGTTTTTCGGCGGGGGCGGCGGAGAAGCCGAGATTTTCGCCGGAATCCCACTGCATGGGCGTGCGCGCGCCGGTGCGGTTATACCCGCCCTCCACGCTCGGCAGGCCCTCTATAAAGCGCATTCCGATCTCGTCGCCGTAGTAGAGGAAGGGCACGCCCGGCAGGGTAAAAATCATCGCGTAGGCCAGTTTGATCTCGCTGACGTCTAAAAAGCGCGTCAGCCGGGGCGTGTCGTGGTTGCAGGTGAGGAAACTGATATAGCCGTTCTCGCGGGTGGCCTCATATTGGGGGACATAGTCCTCCGTGAAGTGGGTTATATCCCCGCGGCCCGCCTTGCTGATAAAGCTCAGATCCTCCCCGCCCTCATTTCGGCGGAAAAGACTGTGGTAGCCGTTGTACCGGTGATCCAGATAGAAATCCATGTGGAAGCCCGCCCTGTTAACTGCCCGCTCTGGGTGACTCCACTCGGCCACCAACGCGGCTTCGGGATAGTCTCTGTCCAGCATCGTCCGGACAGAGCGCCAAAGCGCCGCCGTGGCGATTTTCTCCCCGTCGTTTTTCACCAGGGAGTCCGCCATGTCCACGCGGAAGCCGTCCGCGCCCCGATCCAGCCAGAAGCGCATGACGTCTTTGAGCACCTCCAAAGCGGCCTGGCAGTCCGGGTGCTCCGGGGGATTTTGCCAGGCGGGGTATTTGATGTCGTGAAAACCGTAGTTCAGCGCGGGTTGGACGCTGAAAAAGTTCACCAGCGCCGCGCCGTTGCGCTCTGAAACCCCCGTGAGCCAGCGGTATTCGGGCGGGGCGTCCCAGACCTCGGGCGTGAAGACATAGCGGCCCGAGAACTCGTTTTGCTCCGCCCTCTGCGCCGCCTGAAACCAGGGGTGGTCGATGGCCGTGTGCCCCGGCACCAAGTCTAAAAGAATGTGCATCCCTTTTTCGTGCGCCGCCTGAAACAGCTCAATGAGATCCTCATCCGTGCCGTAACGGGGCGCGACTTTTTTATGGTCGCGGACGTCGTAGCCCGCGTCCCAAAAGGGGGAGTCGTACACCGGATTGAGCCAAATGGCGTTTACGCCCAGGGCTTGGATGTAGTCCAGTTTTCGCAAAATACCCGGGAGATCGCCGATCCCGTCGCCGTTGGAGTCGTAAAAACTCTGGGGATAGATTTCATAGAACACCGCGTCTTTTAACCAGGAGGGCATAGTTCCACCATCTTTTCAATCCGACTTTACCTGATATCCGCATATTACCAGAGATCGGGGCACAATGCAAGCCCTCTTTCCCAATAAAATATACAAAATTTGTAAATATTTTTCTGTGAAACAATTTTCTATTTAATCTTTTAGAAACAAGATACCGTTGTTTTATTCACATCTTTCCTGTAAACTGAAAAATGACAAGAGGCGGCTGAGTTTTATCTTTTTCATTTTCCTCTTCCTCTCCCACAGAGAACACAGCGGAACGCGTGGTCAAACGCTCCGCTGTGTTCTTTGATTTTTTATGGTTTTTGCGGGATTGCACCCTGCCTCTGCAGGGGGGCGGTCGCAATTCTGTGCGCGCGGGCGACCGAGGGCGGTCGCCCCTACACAATCATCCTATCCCCCGCACATACGCCAAAAATTCCGCGGGGCTGCAGGCGGCCTTGTAGATGTACATATCGTCAGGGCTGTCACAATAGAGGGCGCCTTCGGATACCCAAAAATTCCGCTGTGCCAGGCTCCCGTCTGGCCGCTTGACCTCCAGGACATAGGCCGGATCCGGCGGCAGCATCGGAAGATGAACCGCGTCGATTTGTTGGAGGTTTAAATATTCTATCAGCAGCGCCACGCCGGTGTCGTCCAGATTTTTGAGCAGAGGCTCATAGAGTCCGGGGCCCGTGTTCTCATACAGGGCCGTGCCGCCCGCGCCAAAAATGGCGCTCTCAGACGACGCGGGGCTGGGCGCCGGACTCTGCATGGCAACTCCGTCGCTCTCCGTCACCGGAGCGGTCTGGATGTCCGTACCGGTGTGCTGGTCGGCAGCCGGCAACATGGGCGCGCTGGCCGGTTCAATGCCTTGGGCGCCGCCGCCGGAGGCGGACGACGCGGCCGCGGCGGAATTGTCGTAGGGGGCAGACGCGGACGTGCCCGTGCGGAATCCGGAAAACAGACCGTAGCGCAGTCCAAGTCCGGCGGCGACAATCAGGACAAGACAGGCGGCCATGGCGATTCCGCGCCCAATTTGCTGTCTCCGCCTGCGATTTTGCTGAATTTTGTCCATGACGGAGGTCAAGAGCGCCGCGGGAGGCTCCGCCGCGCTGTCGCGAATCTCCCGCGCGATCACGTCAAACGCGTGATCGAGTTCTGACGTCCGCCCTTCTTCATCCCGCACGGCTCACACCTCCCCCTGCATGGAATCCGACGAGTTTTTGGGCAAAAAGTTCCCGTCTTTTGATAAAATCGCGCAGAGCCGTTTTCTGGCCCGGAAGAGCCGGGATTTCACCGTACCCGTCTCCAGGGAGAGGGTCTCGGCGAGCTCCTCGTAGGAGAGGCCGCCGAGCTCCCGGAGCACGAGAATTTGCCGGTATTCCGCGGGGAGCTCGTTCAAACCGCTTGACACGCGGGCCCGGAGCTCCCGGCGCTCCAGTTCAGTCTCGGGGCTGAAGCGCTCGTCCGGGATCTCCAGCTCCTCCGTCTCCTCCTGCTCGTTTAAAAAGCTGAGGCTGACGATGTTTTCCCGCCGGCGCTTGCGGAGGAAGTCGATGCTGAGATTGGAGGTCAGGCGGTAGAGCCAGACGGAGAATTTGCTGTCCCCCCGAAAACGGTGCAGGGCGCTGTAAGCGCGCAGAAAGGCCTCCTGGGCCACGTCAAAGGCGTCGTCCTCGTTTTTGACCATGCGCAGGGCGAGGTTATACACCTGCTTCTGGTGGGCGAGCACCAAAAGCTCAAAGGCGGAGCCGTCGCCGCGTTTGGCGCGCTCCACGATGGCGCGTTCCTCGTCTCTGGTCAAAAATTTTCACCTCCGGGAGAGGGCGGATATGGCCGCAGGGAACGGATTGATCCGTTCCGTAGCCTGTCAATAAACCCAAGAATGCGGGCCGCCGAGGGCGGCGGCCCCTACAAGGGGATGGCCAATATCAAGGGTTGTAGGGGACGCCCCCTTGAGCGTCCCGCCAGTGGAAACCCTTTTTTGACGGTCTGGGGAACGGATTGATCCGTTCCGATATCCCGCGTGGTGGAACTATCCCACACGGTGGAACGGATCAATCCGTTCCCTACCTCAAATCCCGCTGTATCCCCTCAATAATCCGCTGCCCCTGCTCCAGCGTGCCGAGTTCCGCGATCTGCTTCTTATAATACCCCGCGTAGGGCACGCCCTTCAAATACCAGGCCAGATGCCTTCTCGCCTCCAGGCAGGCGATCTTCTCGCCTTTGGTCTCCGCCGCCAGCTCCAATTGCCTGCGCGCCACGTCCATGCGCGCGCGCAGCGGCGGCAGGGGCGGGATCGGCTGTCCGGCAATCGCGGCGTTGCCCCGGGTGAAGAGCCAGGGATTTCCAAAAGCGCCACGGCCCACCATGGCGCAGTCCGCGCCGGTATAGTTGAGAATCCTCACCGCGTCCTCCGGCTCAAAGACGTCGCCGTTGGCGAAGACGGGGATTTTGAGCGCCGCCTTCACGGCGCGGATGATATCCCAGTCCGCCACGCCGGCATAGATCTGCGCCCTTGTGCGCCCGTGGACGGCCACGGCGGAGGCCCCCGCCGCCTCGCAGAGCCGCGCGATCTCTACGGCGTTGACGCTGCCGCTGTCCCAGCCCTTGCGCATCTTCACCGTCACGGGGACGGGGACGCTTTTCACAACGGCCTCCACGATCCGCGCCGCCAAGTCCGGGTCGCGCATCAAAGCGGAGCCGTCTCCGTTGCCCGCGATCTTGCCCACGGGGCAGCCCATGTTGATGTCGATGAAGTCCGCGCCGGAGAGTTCCAGCGCCAACCCAGCCGCCTCGCCCATGACCGCCGGCTCGCTGCCGAAAATCTGCGCGCCCACGGGGTGCTCGTCCGCAGAGACGCGCAGCAGCGCCCGGGTCTTGGCGTCCTTATAGACCAGCGCCTTGGCGCTGACCATCTCGGTGCAGCACAGGGCCGCGCCCGCCGCCATACAGACGCTGCGGAAGGCCAGATCCGTGACCCCCGCCATGGGCGCGAGGCTGAGGCGGCCTTTCAGTTCCATATTGCCGATGCGCATTGGGATTCCTTTCGTAGGGCGCGACGCCTCGGCGCGCCGGGGGCGTCGCGCCCTACAGGTCTATGTCCAGCCCCACGGGGCAGTGGTCGCTGAGTTCGATCTCGGGGCAGATAAAGGCTTTTTTTATCCTGTCTCTGAGCCTGTCGCTCACCAAAAAATAGTCGATCCGCCAGCCCACGTTGTTTGCCCTGGCGTTGGCGCGGAAACTCCACCAGGCGTAGGCCCCCCGCGTGTCCGGATACAGATAGCGGAAGCTATCCGTGAATCCGGCGGCCAGGAGTTCGGTCATCTTGCCGCGCTCCTCGTCGGTGAAGCCCGCGTTCATCCGGTTATTCTGCGGGCGGGCGATGTCGATCTCCTCGTGGGCCACGTTCAGATCCCCGCAGACGATGACGGGCTTTTTGCGGTCTAACCCGATGAGATAATCCCTAAAATTGTCCTCCCAGGACATGCGGTAGGTCAGCCGCCGCAGGCCGTCCTGTGAATTGGGCGTATAGACGCAGACCAAGTAGAATTCCTCAAACTCCAGGGTTGTGCAGCGTCCCTCCGTATCATGGATGTCCACGCCGATGCCTTTGCGCGCAGAAATCGGCGCGCGCCGGGTAAAGACCGCGGTACCGGCATAGCCCTTCCTCTCGGCGGAGTCCCAGTACTGCGCGTAACCGGGCAGATCCAGCGCAATCTGCCCCTCCTGCATTTTTGTCTCCTGGAGGCAGAACATGTCGGCGTCCAAAGCCCAGAAGGTGTCTTCGAACCCTTTTTTCAGCGTGGCCCGCAGGCCGTTGACGTTCCATGAGATGAGGCGCATGTTGTCATTCTCCTTTGGGGCGGACTGTGTAGGGAACGGATCAATCCGTTCCCTACGGTTTTACGGCAATTGCTTGGCAGATGGGCAGGCCCTGTTCGTGGAATTTTGCCTCGTAGTCGGTCATGATACCTTGGACGCCGCCGGCGTGCAGGTCGTATGTCAGTTCTCTCAGTTCCCAGCCGGTTTTTTTCAGCTGGAGGAGCGACCAGTCGAAGAGCGGGCGGTTGTCCGTCTTGAAGCGCAGCTCCCCGTTTTTGGCCAAAACCGCCGCGTAGAGCTCCAGAAAGCAGGGGGCGGTGAGACGGCGGTTCCTGTCCCGGTTGCGGGGCCAAGGGTCGCAGAAATTGATAAACAGCGTGTCGTCCTCCCCGGGCGCGAACAGCCGGGGCAAGAACTTCGCGTCCCGGCTGAGGAAGCGGACATTTGTGAGCTCCAGCGCGCAGGCGCGCTCCATCGCCACCACCAGGGCGTCCGGCACGCGCTCCATCGCCACCATTAGCGTCTCCGGGCGCCGGGCGGCAAACTCCGCCGTAAAACGCCCCTTGCCGCAGCCGAGTTCCAGCGCGAGGCCGCGAAAATCGGGGAACGCCTCCCGCCAGCGGCCGCACAGGGCCTCCGGCTCCGCCAGCAGCACACTGGCGCAGCGCTCCATGCGAGGGAGCAGATTTGGTTTTTTTCGCATGCGCAAGGAGAATCACCTCCCGGTATCGTCCCTCCCTTTGTAGGGGCCGCCGCCCTCGGCGGCCCGCCTTGCGAATCCGGCCATGGGAAGCGGGACGCCCAAGGGGGCGTCCCCTACTATACCATACCTTGCCAAAAACATCAACGGGTAACACAAAGCCGCCGGGACTTTCATCGTCGCCGGCGGCTCTGCTTTTGCTCTTATTTACTGGTTCTGGCGCTGTTGCGCGATTCGCTGTTCTCGTTTCGCACATTGTTCTCATTTCGCACGTTGTTTTCGGAATTGTTCTGCTGCTTCCTGTTGTCGGCGCCGTTCTGAGACTTCTGTTCCGTGCGCCTGTTGTTGCTGTTGTTCTCCTTAGCCACAATTTCACCTCCCGGCCGGCAGAATCAATGTTATTATTCGCCGCCGGGGGGAAAATTATACAGGGTGGTATTTTGTTTGTCCTGATATGGGTCAGTTATCGCCGTAGTGGCTGCGGCACTGCGCAATCTCTATTGCGTATCAGTAACACGGTACAGAACCCGGTTTGCATCGTCTATTCGCCGACTCCACAGTCCAGACTTGTCGCCCTTTAGCGGTTCCGGCTTGCCCATTCCCTTGAAATTGTCGCGTTGAATATCCTGCAACAGCTGGTTCACCCGCTTCAAGGTCTTTTTGTCTTGTGTTTGCCAATACAGATAATCTTCCCATGCTTCCGGCATGAACGCAAACCGTTTACTCATTGGCCATAGCCTCAAGTTCGTCCATAGTCTTGTAAATCAGCTTATTGAGATCGTAGTTTTTCATCGTCTCCCTGATTCGCGTTTGATTCGCCTCGCTCCAAAACGGGTCGGCCGCCACTTCAAACGGGATTTTGCCTTGCCGCACAGCCGCCTTTGCGAATATGGTGATTGCCGTGGTCATGTTTAACCCCATTTGATCAAAGAGAGATTCGGCTTGTCTCTTCAAATTTTCATCCATGCGGATGGTCACACTTGTGCTTGCCATAGGGTCATCCTCCTTTATGTACATCTATTATAATCGAATTCACTTATAATGTCAATACAAAATGGAACGTAGCTTTGACTAGAAGAACCGCATCATGCTCTCATTTCATAATAGGATAGGGCTCTTTTTGATTTGTGCGGCCCAGGATATAGTCAACGCTGGTGTGATGAAAGTCCGCTAGTTTTATCAAAATGCCCGTCGGGACATCGTTTTCCCCGGTTTCATACTTTGAGTAGCCGGTTTGTGACATCCCCAGGATCTTGCCCATCTCTTTCTGAGACATGTCCTTATCTTCGCGCAGATCCCTGATTCTCTGATACATCAATCATCACCTGATGATTATTATGCATCAACCTGTTTCAGGGTATTGCATATCAACCTGAAACAGGTTATAATATTGTCAACCGCTGCTCCCAAACAATTCGTGAAAGGTGTCACCCATATGAACCGAAAAATCTACAGAGCGCTCGCGAAAAAGCACGGTGTGTCCGCGAAAGAGGTAAAACGCGATCTGCAGGAGGCTGTTAATGAGACTTATAGAAATCCGACCTTTTTTGCGCGCTGTGTTGAGCGCAGAGGCGAGAGGCCAGCGATCGACGAGTTCATCGACCATCTTGCGCGCCGGGTGAAAGAGGAATATGACAGGCAAGCCCGCACAGGTGACTAGCTCCTATGCGGGCTTTTTCAATGCGCGACTCAGTTCAATCCGGTGTGCACAGCGCCCTAAGCCCCCAGCGCCGCTGCCGGAATCTCCAGCTTGCCGATCCCGTTGAAGTTGCTCATCACCACACCGACCAGTACACGG
Organism: Bacillota bacterium; assembly: GCA_009781925.1. Taxonomy (GTDB): domain Bacteria; phylum Bacillota; class Clostridia; order Oscillospirales; family Oscillospiraceae; genus WQUU01. The sequence continues at coordinate 20,152 of WQUU01000134.1, forward strand.
TCAACGGAGACCGACACCGCACCGTTGCTCGTCGATGAATCCAAGAGTTTATTCATCAGCGCGCTCATCATCGCGGTCATGTCCATCTCGTATTTGACGGGGTAGCCGCTTTGCTGATCCACCCAGATGGAGACGGGCAGATCCCCCACGCCGGAAAACGGATCGCTGCCGAGGTCGCCGAGGCCCAGTTTGCTAAAGGCCTGGCCCACGCCGCTGGCGGTTAAAACCTGGTTCAGCGCCTTTTCGGGAATTGCGCCGTCAAAGCGCAGGGCGCTGCTGCCGCTGACCTGTTCCATACCGACTTCGGTAAAGGTCTTTGCGGCGGCGACGTAGAGACCCAGGTTGGCAACCACGTCGTACTGCTGAACCTTGCTGTTGTCCGAAGTCGTAGAAGTCCAGGTCGCGCCGTTGTCCGTGGAAGTGTAAACCGTGTATGTGGTTCTGTCGCCCTGAATGTACATCTGCATATCCTGTTTGCCAAGGGCGCCCATGTCGATGGACATCTGCATCCGGATCAGCATCGGGTCTTTCACATAGTCCGCGCGAACCGTGGAGTCAATGTTGAAGGACTGCCCAGCGGCGGACATGGCGATCTGCATGTCCATGTCGTAACTCGAGCTCTTAACAGCGGCGAGTTTTACCTCCGCCGCGGTGATGGAGATCACCGGAGGCTCTTTGCAGGCGCAGAGGGTCAGAAGCATCAGGGCCGCGAGCAGGATCGCGAAAGTGCGGGATAAGCGTTTCATGGGGGTCATCTCCTTTTTGGGGGTGTTTTGATAAATTGTAGGGAACGGATTTATCCGTTCCACCATGCGGAATACCGGAACGGATAAATCCGTTCCCTACAGCGCCTGTTCCATCGCGTACAGCATGCAGCCGTTAAACCGCCGCTCACGCTCCAGCGTGCTGCTATCCATGTGGCCGGGGTAGACCTCATAGTCGCCGGGGAGATTGTAGAGCCTGCGCAGGGAGGCCTTCAAGATATTTTCATTCCCGCCGGGGAGGTCTGTGCGGCCGCAGTCGCCCCGGAAGAGGGTGTCCCCGGTGAAGAGGGCGTCCTCGCAGAGGAGCGTGACCCCGCCGGGGCTGTGGCCTGGGGTCTCCAATACGCGGAAGGTCAGACCACCCACCACAATCTCATCCCCTTCGGCGTAAAAGCGCGCGTCCTCGGGTGATGTGATGAAGCAAAACGGGTGAATACTCGAATCCTGCGGCAGGGGGAGCGGGGGCATATCTTCGGTGAGCGCAAGCCGGAACGGGGCGTCGCCGGCGCTGGCGGCCGTATCCAGACGGTGGATGCGGATTTGCGCCCCCGTCTCCTCCGCGACGGCGCGCGCGGCCATGGTGTGGTCATAGTGTCCGTGGGTGATGAAAACGGCGCGGCAGCTAAGGCCGTTCCTCTCGATGTAGTCCAAGATGGTGTTGGACTCGGCGCCGGGGTCGATGACCGCGCAGGCGAGGGTGTTCTCGTCCGTGACCACGTAGCAGTTGGTCTCGATTTGGCCCACGGGAATGGTTTTGATTAACATGATGGGACCTCCGAATCCAACAGAATCGTCACCGGGCCGTCGTTGACGGACATTACCTGCATGTCCGCGCCGAATTCCCCGGTTTCCACGTGAAAGCCGCGCGCGCGGCAGCCGTTGACGACCGCCTCGTAGAGGGGAATCGCCGTCCCGGGGCGGGCGGCGGCCGTGAACCCCGGACGGCGGGAGCGCGTGTCCGCGTAGAGGGTGAATTGGGAGACGATGAGCAGCTCCGCTCCGGCATCCAAAGGGTTTACGTTCATCTTCCCGGCTCCGTCCTCAAAGACCCGCAGCCCGCAGATTTTGTCGGAGATCCAGAGAGCCTCCCTTTCGGTGTCAACTGCGCCGACGCCCAATAAAACGAGAAACCCTTTTTGAATCTCCGCTGTTTTTGCGCCGTCAATCGCCACGGACGCGGACGTGACGCGGGTGACGACCGCCCTCATAACGCCTTCGCCTCACAGTAAGCCTGAAATTTTTCATAAATCACGCTTGCCACTTCCCCAGGCGTCATATAAGTTGAATCGATCACGAGATCGTAATTTAAGGGGTCGAGGTTATCCACGCCGTAAATCTCCTGAAAGCGCTCGTTTTCCAGCTGACCGCGCTCGATAAGCCTGCGCTCCGCCTCTTCCAGATCGGTATAGTTCTCCTCTTCGCCCCGTGGTTCGCCCATAACTCTTTCGGCGGCGACGAAGGGATCGACAGCGACATAGACTTTAAAGGAATTTTTCGCGAACTTCCAGGCCATGCGGGAATCAAAAATGACCGTCTCATTCTGCCGCTCAACGGAAATCTCGGAGACTTTGCTGTCAATCATATGATCAAAAGACAAGTCCCGCGCCATGATTTGGTTCATTTCCAGGGTGCTGACCCCATGCTCCAGCGCGATCTCCCTCTGTATCGCGCCGGTGCTGTAGATTGGAAAACCATATTTGGCGTTCAGAATGGCGCAAACGGTCGATTTTCCGCTCCCCGGACTGCCCGCAATCGAGATGTGCAATTTGCTTTCCTCCGTTCCCTACTGTCCCATGATCGTCGGTTTAAGGGCGACTACCCCGGCCTACTGTCCTCTCACAACTTCGCTCACATCCGCGATTTTACCTAGGCGGGCGGTGATCGCATTGAGCTCGTTTAGGTCTTTGACCTCCACCGTCAGCGTGACGGTGGCAAGGCCGCGGCTGCCGCTCCGGGCGGAAAGGCCGCGCACTTTGGCGGACATGGCGGAGAGAGCGGTGGCGATGTCCACGACCAGGTTGTTCCTGTCCTTCGCCGCGAGCTTAAGGGTCGTCAAGTGGCCCTCGTCCCGCGCCGGGGCCCAGCTCACTTCCACCCAGCGGCCCTGCTCCTCCGGATCGCTGAGGCTGCCCAAATAGTTTGGGCAGTCCTTCCGGTGCACGGAGACGCCCGCGCCGCGGGTGACATAGCCCACGATGTCGTCTCCCGGTACCGGGGTGCAGCAGCGGGCAAATTTCACCAAAAAACTGTCCAGGCCCTCCACCATGACGCCGGAGCCGGTCTTTGCGGCGCGCTGTTTTTTCTTCTGGAGCTTTTCGTTGCGCTCCGCCAGCTCCTGATAGACCTGGAGGGGATCCTTCGGCGCACTCTGACGCAGGCGCAGGATCTCGTCCCGGACGCGGTTTACGGCGCGGAGGGCGGTCATGCCGCCGTAGCCGATGGAGGCGAACATGTCGTCCAGAGAGCCCACGGCGATACGTTTCAAGAGGATCGGCAGCGTCTCCGCGTCCGTCACGTCCGCCATCGTGAGGCCGGCGCGCTTTAGCTCTCCCTCGAACATCACCCGGCCCTCCGCGATATTCTCTTCGCGCTTCTCCTTCTTGAACCACTGCTTGATCTTGGAGCGGGCCTCCCCGCTCTTGGCCAGCTTGAGCCAGTCCCGGCTGGGGCCGGAGGCGTTCTTCTGTGTCAGCACCTCGACGATGTCCCCGTTGCGCAGCGCGGCGCTCAGGGGCACGATGCGGCCGTTGACCTTGGCCCCCGTCATGCGGTTGCCCACGGCGGAGTGAATGGCGTAGGCAAAGTCGATGGGCGTGGCCCCGGCGGGCAGGTTGATCACATCCCCCTTGGGGGTGAAGACAAAGACCTCGTCCGCGAACATCTCGACTTTCAGGTCATGGACAAAGTCCTGGGCGTCGGAGTCCTGCTGCGTCTCCAGGAGCCGGCGCACCCAGGCGAATTTTTCCTCATCCCCGGAGCGCACGCCGCTCTCCCCGCTCTTATACTTCCAGTGGGCGGCGATGCCGTACTCGGCGACCTGGTGCATCTCCCAGGTGCGTATTTGAACCTCGAAGGGGATGCCCTCCGTGCCGATGACGGTGGTGTGCAGGCTCTGGTAGAGGTTGGGTTTCGGCATACTGATGTAGTCCTTGAAACGGCCCGGTATCAGGCGGAACATGTCGTGGATATGGCCCAAAACATTATAGCAGTCGGGGATGCTGTCCACGATGATCCGCAGGGCACAGAGATCAAAGATTTCGGACAGATCTTTTTTTTGGGCGTACATCTTTCGGTAGATGCTGTAAATATGTTTCATGCGGCCGGTGATGGCGGCGTTGATGCCCCACTCCGAGAGCCTTTGGCCGATGCGCTCCTCCGCGCTCTGCATGAAGCGCTCCAACTGGATGTGGCGTTTTTCGAGGGCCTCCGTAATCTCCCGGTAGCCCACCGGGTCGAGATAGAGCAGGGATAAATCCTCCAGCTCCCATTTGATCTTCTGCATCCCCAGGCGATGGGCGATGGGGGCGTAGATCTCCATGGTCTCCAGGGACTTGGCCCGCTGTTTCTCCGGACTCTGATAGGCCATGGTGCGCATGTTGTGGAGCCGGTCGGCGATTTTGATCAGGATGACGCGGATGTCCTTGGCCATGGCCATGAGCATCTTGCGCAGATTCTCCATCTGCTCGTCTTCCTTGCTGGTATACTGCACCCGGGTGAGCTTTGTGACCCCTTCGACAATGTCGGCCACAGAAACGCCAAAGCGTTTCGCGATGTCGTCGTACGTCAGGCTGGTGTCCTCCAGCGTGTCGTGCAGGAGGGCGGCGATGATGCTGTCCTCATCGAGGCCCATCTCGGCGGCGATCTCCGCGGCGGCAACGGTATGGGTCGCATAGGGCGTGCCGTCCCGCCGGCGCTGGCCCTTGTGGGCTGAAAGGGCAAGCTCATAGGCCGCGCGGATCCGACTAAAATCCGCATTGGGATTGAACTGGCGCACTCTGTCGGTCAGCTCGGCGTAGAGCTGCTCCAGCAGCGCGCCGCCGCCCTCATCGCAGTCGCCCTGGGCGTCGCAGGAAATATTCTCATCGTTCACGGAAATCACCTCCTTGTAAGGGCAGTTAACAAGGAACAATGCGAATCACGAGTAGAAAAAAGAGAGCATGGCAAGCCTTGCGAAGATAAAAGCAACAAGGCCGAGAGCCGAACGGATCTTAGAGGCGTGCTGAATAT
>WQUU01000135.1 GCA_009781925.1 Bacillota bacterium
ACACGAGCACCGAAACTTTGGAGGACAAAATCCTCCGCCTGATTGATCGGGAGGTAGGCCATGCCGCCTGACATACAATGTGCCGCAATCGGTTCCGGCTGCCGGAAAGACGAGGCAGAGATGAACAAAAAAGTTACGATCCTGTATGAGCGGTTGAGCCGCGACGACGAATTACAGGGGCCGTCGAACTCGATTCTGAACCAGCGCCAGCTCTTGGAGGAATACGCGGAGCGCAACGAACTGGCTCCGTACATCCATATCTGTGACGATGGCTGGTCCGGTACACGCTGGGACAGGCCCGGCTGGCAGGAACTGATCGCAAAGGTCGAGGCCGATGAGGTAGCCTGTATCTGTATCAAGGACGGGAGCCGCCTTGGGCGCGATTACCTGCGCGTCGGCCTGTACCGTGAACTTTTCCGTGAGAGAGGCGTCCGCCTGATCGCCGTGAATGACAACTACGACAGTGAGCGCAGCGATGACGAATTCACTCCGTTCAGGGAAATCATGGCGGAATGGTATGCCCGTGACACGTCTAAGAAAATTAAGTCGGTGTTCGCTGCGAAGGGGCGAAGCGGAAAACCCATATCAGGCACCCCGCCGTATGGGTATGTCAAAGACCCGAACGACAAAAACAAATGGCTCGTTGACCCCGAGGCCGCCGCAGTGGTAAGGCGTATTTTTCAAATGACGATGGACGGCATGGGCGTCTACAAAATCGCGGGAACACTCGCTGCGGAAAAGATTGAGCGCCCGTCGTACTATCTCGGCTCCCGTGGGCGCGGTCAGCACAAAACAAACTATGACCACGACCACCGGTATACATGGGGCGACGCCACGATCGTCAGTATCCTGCGCAGGCAGGAGTATCTCGGACATACCGTGAATTTCCGCACATCGTCAAAAGATTTTAAGAGCAAAAAGAACCAGAATAACCCGCCGGAAAAATGGCTGATTTTCCCCAATACCCACGAGGCCATCATTGATCAGGAGACGTTCGACACGGTGCAAAAGCTGCGCCAGACCCCGCGCCGGATTGACCACCTCGGCGCGGCGAACCCTCTGACAGGTTTGTTGTGGTGCGCTGACTGCGGGGCCAAGCTGTACAACCACCGCAAGGCGCATATGCAAAAACCCACGTACACCAAGCTGTGCGATGTTTACCACTGCTCGACATACAAGCTGAGCAAGTCGAAATTTAATACGCAGTGTACATCGCACTACATCAGCTCCGAGGCGGCGCGGAAAATAATTCTTGAAGCAATCCGGGCCACGAGCGGTTATGTCCGTGAGCACGAGCAGGAGTTTATCGAGCGCGTCCGTGAGGCATTCGCCGTCAAGCAGGGTGAAGCCGCCAAGACATTTCAAAAGCAGATCGAAAAAAACGGACGGCGGCTCACTGAGCTCGACCGCATTTACAAAAGCCTCTATGAGGACAAGGCCCTCGGGAAAATCGGCGAGGACATCTTCGACCAAATGACAGCCGGGTATCAGCAGGAGCGCATTGACCTCCGGGCCAAAACCGACGCGCTTCAGGCGGAGCTCGACACATTCAATAACGATAGCGCGCGGGCGGATAAGTTCATTGAGATCGTGCGCCGCTATACGAGCTTCGAGGAGCTGACTCCGGCGATGCTGAACGAGTACGTGGACAAGGTGATCGTTCACGAGGGCGAGTGGTCGGAGGGGGCCACAGGTGAGGGTGGCCGCAAGCGCGGGTCGCGCACACAGCGGGTTGATGTTTACCTCAAATATATCGGCAGTTTTGATGTGCCGGATACGCGCACGCCGGAGCAGATCGAGGCAGACCGAATCGCGGAGGAAAAGCTTGAAGCGCGGCGGGCATATCACCGCAGGAAAACGCGGGAGCACCTAAAACGAAAACGCGCCGCCGAAGCGAACCCGCGACCGGCGGAACTTGTCCCCGTCATGTAACCCCGCGTCCGCAGACGCAAACAAAATCGGGGCGCATCGCTACAGCGGCGGCACGATTTTGACGGGCGGGGCAGTACCGGGGCGCGGCGGCGGCACGGTTCTGCACCACCCGCGCGACGCCCACGGCGGCGCGAGCCCGCGGCAGCGCCCACCCGCACTTTGCCGGCGTTAGCCGGAAAGTGCGTGAGTGGGTCACACACTTTGAAAAGTGTGTGTATCCCGGCCCTGTTCCCGATGCACGTTACGAGGCCCTGTCGCGGCCACCACCGCGCCAGGGCTATCTTTTTTCCGGGAGGATCACAGCCTATGGCACACAGAACCGTGGTACGAAATGAGGCATATCAGGCGGGCGGTTTCAACACCCGTGAGCGTCACAACGAACGAAAAAACGAGAATTATTTTAACGGCGACATTGACCCCGCCCGCGAAGATCTCAACATCCACTTCAGGCAAAATTTCAGAGCGGACGGCTTGCCCGAAACCTATCAGGAAACCTTTGACCGGCTCTTGGACGAGGGGAAAATTGTAAGGCACGGGACAAAACCCGACGCGAAGATTTTTTGCGAGATGGTCTTTGACGTGAACACAAATTATTTTGAGGAGAGCGGCGGCTACGACTATGCAAAGTCTTTCTTCTCGGAAGCGTACCGGCTGGCGGTGAAGGAGGCCGGGAGCGAGGACTACATCCTCTCGGCTGTCATGCACGCTGACGAGCGCAACAAGGCGCTCTCGGAACAGTACGGGCGCGACGTATATCACTATCATCTGCACGTCGTCTATGTACCGGTGGTCGAGAAGAAACTCTACTTCAAGAAGAACAATAAAGACCCGGAGCTGGCCGGAAAGTTGAAAGAGGTCATCCCGCAGATCAGCCAGGCTAACAAATGGCCGATGCGTGTCCCGGTGGAGCGTGACGGAAAAACGATCATGGTCAATTCCTACTCGCTCCTCCAAGACCGTTTCTACGAACACATGAGGGCGGCGGGCTTCGATGGTTTTGAGCGCGGGGAGCGCGGCAGCACGGCGGAGCATTTGGACGTTCTCGATTATAAAATCAAGCAAGACACAGCCCGCGTTGCTGCTCTCAACGAGGCCATCGAGGATAGAGAAAAAGAATCTGACGCACTAGATAAAGCGGCGGAGCGCAAGGTGAAGCAGATCGCCGCGCTCGACAAAAAAATTGAGGATCGGAATTTCGTGCAGGCCAATATTAAAGAGATCAATAAGGTCGGCAGCACAAAAAATGTATTCGGTCAGATCGTGGTCACGCCGGAGGACTTGGATTACGTCAAAGCCTTTGCCCGGGAGGGCGCGGCTTCCCGCGTGAAACTATCTGGCCTGGTACAAAAGATCAAGCGGGTTGAGGCTGACCGCGACGCCTGGAAATTCAAATACGAAAGGCTCATGAACAGGGCCGCCCTGTTTCTCGACGCCATGAAACGCGCGCCCAACCGGGTCATGGAGTTTCTGAAAACCGTACTGCGGGAGCCGCCGGAATTACAGGAACCGGAGCGCAGACAGCCCGAACGCACGAAAAATAGATCAAGGGAGATGGAGCGTTAGAGATGGATTACTTTACGCTGTTCAAAGAAAAGCACATTGAGGATAATGAAGTCTATCCTCACAACGACATCGGCGTAGCCCGGCTATTTTTTGATCTGCACAGCGCGGTGATTTGCTATGTGGTGGAGGCAAAAACTTGGTACACCTACAGCGGTAAACGCTGGATCAAAGACGAGGGCAACCTGTGGGTGATGGAGCGGTGCAAGGACTTTGCGCAGGCCCTCATCAAATACGCCGAAACGATGGACGACGGAAGTGAGGAAAGCGTGGCGTTTATCAAATACACCTCGGGCTTTCATGGCCGCCGGCGGCGTGAGGGGCTGCTGTCCGACGCTCGTTCTATCGCCCCGAAAAGCCTCTCCACCTTCGACCGAAACCGTCTGCTGTTCAACTGTCAGAACGGGACATTCGATCTGCGGGCGATGAAACTCCGACCCCATTCCGCCGCTGATTATATCACGAAAATCTCCAATGTACAATATACCGAGGGCGCGGTCTGTGCGCGGTGGGAGCGGTTCATCGCGGAGGTCATGTGCGGCGACGCCAATACGGCGCGGTTTCTTCAAAAGGCGCTCGGATATTGCCTGTCCGGTGAAACGGCCCTCGAATGCTTCTTCATCCTCTACGGCAACACGACGCGCAACGGCAAGTCCACTCTGTCCGAGACTGTGGCGCACGTCCTGGGCGAATACGCGCGGACGATCCAGCCACAGACATTATCCCGCCGCCCGAGCGACGGCGCGGCAGCGTCCCCCGACATCGCACGGCTCAAGGGGGCCCGGCTTGTAAACATGCCAGAGCCGGAAAAGGGGTTGGAGCTCAACACGGCCCTTGTCAAGCAGCTCACGGGCGGCGACACCTATACGGGGCGATTCCTGCATGAGAATCCGGTGGAGTACGCGCCGGAATTCAAGATTTTCGTCAACACGAACCATCTCCCGCGCGCGTCCGACAACACGGTATTTTCCTCCGGACGCGTCAAGCTAATCCCCTTCGACCGCCATTTTACACAGGAGGAACAGGACACCGGACTGAAAAAGCTGTTCCGGCAGCGCGCGAATAAGAGCGGGATTTTTAACTGGCTCGTAGAGGGCTATCGGCTGCTGATGGCCGAGGGGCTTGACCTTCCTCCGCGCGTGGCCGCCGCCATCAACGAATACCGGCAGGAGGCGGACACCTTCGGCGCGTTCCTTTGCGAGTACACCACCGAGCACGCCGGGAGCCGCCTGCCCACTTCGGAGCTGTACAGCCACTACGCGAATTGGGCTAAGGACAATGGCTACCGACAGATGAACAACAAGAATTTCGTAGCGGAGCTGCGCCGCCGCTATGACGTGCGACGTGACGGTGCCACCGGCAATGTCGTTGTTGGTCTTGAACTTTTCCTCGAGCCGAACCCATTCGCCGCGTAATTGCGTAACGGCAGGAAGCTGCTTTCACTCGTCACACTCGTATCATCGTGATACGAGTGTGACGAGTGAGACGTGAATCCGGTCGTCTTTACTATTAATCCGAAACAAAAGTCTTAACCCTCACGGCAAAGCCGCTCGGGACTTTTGTTTCTCAAAAGCGCCTGTTTCTCGCCTTTCTCTGAAAGGCAACCGAAACAGATGCGCTATATTAATTCACAACTTTCGTTGCGAATTAATAT
>WQUU01000136.1 GCA_009781925.1 Bacillota bacterium
GCCGGCGTGCCCGGGATGAGCCGGTGCTGGCCATTGATGAGATCCGAACCGTCGAAACCAGTGCGGACAAACTCAAAAACGATCTGCTCGACCTGATCGAATCCCAAAAGGGCCGTAAGATACTGACCGGAACCATTCAGGGCGTCGAGAGTTCGGCCGACAACCCCAACCTTTCTTTCGCAGTCATCTATCATGGCTCTTTCAAGGTCATCATTCCGGCAGAAGAGGCAGTGCGGCCGCCGGAGGACTTCCGTGATCGTTCGCCCGCCGAGGTGATGCGCTATCTGCTCACCAAACGGCTGGGATCCGAAGTGGATTACATCGTCAAGGGTGTAGACCCCAAATCCGGCATCGCCGCCGCCAGCCGTTTGGAGGCGATGGCCCTCAAGCGCCGCCAGTATTATTTTGGTACGGACAAGGATGGCAACAACCTGATCTACGAGGGCCTCTCAGCTGAAGCCCGTGTCATCTCGGTCATCCGGGCGGGTATCTTCGTAGATCTGTTCGGCCTGGAAGTCTATATTCCGCTGCATGAGCTGTCCTACCAGCGGTGGCTTGACGCGGTGGCATATTTTCAGCCCGGCCAGCGCGTGCTGGTGAAAATCCTGAAACTGGATCGAAGCGATCGGGATAACATCCGGGTCTCCGCCTCTGTCAAACAGGCTGGAGAGACCCCGTATGAGCAGGCGATGCAGCGTTATACCCCTGGCAGCAGGTACGTCGGCACGGTCAGTCTGGTGGACACCAACGGCGTGTTCGTCAGTCTCGACGGCGGAATCGACTGCCTGTGTTCCTATCCCAAGCGCGGCCGTCCGCCCCGGGGCTCCAGAGTCACGGTTCGGATCATCGGCATTAATCATGAAAGCAACAGAATTTGGGGTGCCATCACCCATATGACCACCGCAAGATGAGTATGGAGGAAAAACTTTTATTATGAAAATCTTAAAATGGGCGCTGTCCGGTCTGTTGGCCATTGCCGTTGCCGCTACCCTATTTCCGATAGTCGCTCTCGCCGACCCTGATGGTACCGAGATTCAGATCACCGATCAGCCTGACAAGCTCATCTTGCAACTGGGCCCCGAATGGGCCGGAGTGGAATTCGAACTCAAGACTGACGCCGGGGTATTTCCCGTGCCAGTGGTCGTTGATGAGACGGGCGTTTTGCGGATGGACCTGGGCGGCAGCAAGACCTACACCCTGAGCTGCCTCGCGTCACCGGTTGCCGTACCCAACCCGAACCCCACAGTGGGAACGGCAGCGCCGGTGTCGTCGCCGTCACCAACGCCGGCAGTTTCCACTGGCAGTGGCAATACAACCGAAGCCGATCAGAAAAGACCCGGCATTCCGACCGGAACCCTAGTCCTGTTTCTTCTTGGATTCGTCGCTGCGGTCGGCGGGCTGCTCACTATGCGGTATTTTAAGAGGCGCCACAATTCCTATGATCGTGACGGCGAGGACGGTTACGACGAGTAATCTCCGGCAGCTAAAATAGAGTTTTTTGGAGTTTTGACTATGCAAAATGCTTGACAAATGCGGGTTTTTGTGGTATTATAACAATTGCACAAAGGCTTGCGCTCAGGCTTTCGGTACGATCGACGGTACCCGGTCGTCAGACATATCCCGCGGATATGGAACCGTTACGGTGAAGCGCACACTGAGCTGATCCACACGGCGTGAGCCCAATTGAATATTGTAGTGGCCGAAAAGCCGCTAAGCTTTGCAGAGTCGAGGCTGGTGAGACAAAATCCAGCGCTTGGCTCTGCTTTGTTTTTTAGCGGTTTTTTCGGCCTTTTTGCGTTCTATAACCAGGTGAATTTAGCGAATCGAGGAGAAGTTCAAATTGAAAAAGAGTAAACGAACGAGATCCCGGGCCCTCCCTAGCATGGCATTGGAACATTGCCCATACTGCGGCAGTCCGGTTGTTCTGCGTAGCGCCGACGGTATTTATAAGGAAAATAATGCGAGTACGATGTTATACGTCTGCTCCAGATACCCGGTATGCGACGCCTATGTGCGCGTAATCCCCGGCACCAAGACGCCGATCGGCAGCCTCGCCAACGGCCGCCTGCGCGCACTTAGACGCGCGGCTCATCAATATTTTGACCGGCTCTACCTGACTGGGATCATGAGCCGCAATGAATCTTATGAATGGTTGGCGGCCATGCTGCAAGCGCCCTTGTCGCAGGCACATATCGGTTATTTGGGCGAGTATTACTGCAACCAGGTCATTGAAGAAAGTAAACGAATGCTGGAAAACAGACGCAGCGTCCAGAATGGGAGAATACCGGCGTGCCGAGTCACTGGAGGTGAAACGTATGTGGCAAGATGAACGAAATATGTTGATTGAGGGGAATATGGGTATCGTCGGCCGAGTGATCAAGGACAAGGTTCATGGCATCCAGCGTATTGGGATTTTCACTTACGATGATTTATGCCAGATCGGCCGCGAAGGTCTCTGTAAAGCAGCCGATACATTTCAGCCGGGCAAAGGATGTTTTTCAACCTATGCCTACAGGCTCATCCGCAATGAGATCTTCGATGCGCTTGAATACGCCACACTGCGGCGTAACCGCGAGGTACTCGTGGACCCAGACGAACTTCCTGGCCCTGCCGTGCAGAGCTTCACGGATGGAACACAAGATCTGGGGCGTATTCTCGATAACGCGCAGACTCAGGCCAATGGCGTCACTGCCAAAGGTATTGCGGCCATCCGGCTGCTGGCCGAAGGCTATACCCACCGGGAGATCGGCGAGCACATGGGCGGAGTCAGTGCCAACAACGTCTCCGCCTGGGTGGCGCGGGCGCGCAAATATCTCCAGGCGAGACCGGAGATTGCCGCATGGAGAGATTCGGTATGAATATGAGAGCCGCCCCGGGGAAAAGAGTTCTTGGATTCATACAAAACATGGCCGTACCTATCGGGTGCGGCCTACTTTTTTTGTTTCTGCTGAAATTCGTGTTCTTTATTGGCTATGTCCCTTCGACTTCGATGGAGCCGACCATCAAAGCGGACTCGTTAATCTTCGGCGCCAGGGTATTCGGAGAGCTGGAGTATGGCGACATCATTGCCTTCAAGCATGAGAGTCTGATTCTGGTCAAGCGGATCGCGGGCGTACCGGGTGATGTAATCTATGTACATGGTACCGCTCTTATCGTGCCGGCCAACAGCTATTTTGTCGTCGGCGACAACAAAGATGCCTCAACCGACTCCCGATACTGGGATGACCCGTTCGTACCAGTGGCGGATATTATAGCGAAGATATAACCCCCTAAAAACCACTCCCAGTGTCTTCCCTTAAAACTGCTTCGTTGATGACATTCTCCCATTCTGACCGATCCCCGGTTACCATCGCCTCTAGCGTTAGTGAGCGCATCACATCCTCGACGCAATCACGCAGCAACGAATATACACAGTTTAATGGCTCTTCTGTCTCCGGCTCAATGGTTGGTATAACTTGGTCTCCATTTTCCATTAGTGCGACAATGTCAAACAAGCTGATATCCGAAGACTCTCGCGACAAAAAATATTCTCCGCCCGGTCCGTTGTGTACTCCGATTAGCTTACCGTCTCTCAATTTGGCGGCGACCTGTAAGAGATACCGCTGGGAAACTTGTGTGTGATTTGCAATCTCCGCTGATGTAACAATGTGCCTTCGTTCGGCCAGATACATCATCGTGCGTATAGCGTAATGAGTGGATGTGTTGATACGAATGTTGCTTCACCGCACTTTTCTTGGTATAGTTTTTTTGCCTCTATCTCTGCACTCTGCCTGAGCCATCGCCGCCCATGAGCGTCTCCACGTCCTTGACGCCGACGCGGTGGTAGTCGCCGGGGACGGAGTGCTTGAGGCAGGAGGCCGCCACCGCGAAGTCCAGAGCCTGCTGTTTGCTCGCATAGGTGTTGAGGCCGTAGATAAGCCCGCCGGCGAAACTATCTCCGCCACCGACCCGGTCAATAATGTCGGTAATTTCGTAGCGCTTGGACTCGTAGAACTTGTCCCCGTCGTTGAGGCAACCAGCCCAGCCATTGCTGTCCGCGCTCCGGGACTCCCGCAGGGTGATGGCGATCATTTTCATATTGGGATACACCGCCAGGACTTTATTCCCCAGCGCCCGATACTTCTCCCGATCCAGCTCGCCGGACTCGACGCTGACATCGGCTGTGATCTCCAGGGACTTCTGCACATCCTCCTCGTTGGCGATAGCCACGTCCACGTACTTGGCCAGCTCCCGCATGACCTCCGGGGCCCCTTTCCCGTACTTCCAGAGGTTTTTGCGATAGTTGAGGTCGCAGGAGACGATGACGCCGCGCTTCTTCGCCTCTCTGACTGATTCCAGGGAGAGCTCCATGGCACTCTCGGAGATTGCGGGCGTGATGCCAGTGGTGTGAAACCAGGTGACCCCCTCATAGGCGCTCTCCCAGTCGATATCGCCTGGTTTTGCCAGGGCGTGGGAGGAGCCGGAACGGTCATAGATCACCTTGCTGGGGAGTTGGTTGTCCCATTTTCCAGGTAGTAGATCCCCATGCGGCCCCCACTGCGGAGAATTTTATTCGTGCCGACGCCAAAGCCGCGCAGTTCCCTGATACAGGCGTCCGCGACGGCGTTGTCCGGAAGAGCGGTCAGAAAGTCCACATCCACGCCGTAGTTGGCCAGGGATACGGCAACGTTGGCCTCCCCGCCGCCGAAGGTAGCCTCCAGTATGGGGCTTTGAAAAAAGCGCTCCACCCCCGGAGCTTTCAGTCTAAGCATGATTTCACCAAACGTCAAAACCTTCATATGGCACCTCACTTTTGAATCAAACGGACGGCCTCTCTGCACAGACCTGTGATCTTCTCAAAGTTGCCCGCCGCGATATCCGCCTTGTCGCAGAGCCAGTTGCCGCCCACGGCGTGGACATAGGGCGCGGCAATATATTCAACCAGGTTCTGCGCGTTGACGCCCCCCGTGGGGATAACGCTGACCTGCCCAAAGGGGCTGGACAGCGCCTTCATGGCACCGAGGCCGCCGTAGACGTTGGCCGGAAAAAACTTCAACACACGTAGCCCGAACTCCATGGCCGCCATGATCTCGGTG
>WQUU01000137.1 GCA_009781925.1 Bacillota bacterium
TCTGTTTTTGTTATGCCAAAACGTAAACGCCTCTTTGCACTTAACCGCATTTTTATTTGCTAAGTGTACGCAGGTGGGGACGCCCCCTTGGGCGTCCCGCTACGGCAAAGTCTTTTTTGACGGCCTAAGGAACGCATCAATGCGTTCCCTACGATAAATACGATAAATACGGGGATCCCTTCAGGCCGCCGCTTCTACGCCAAAATCTTCCTCAATTCCTCCATTGCCCTTCGCTCCAGCCGGCTCACCTGCACCTGGGACACGCCCAGAACCCTGGCCGCGCTGTCCTGGGTCATACCGTGGAAATAGCGCAGGGCGATGACCTTGCCCTCCCGCTCTGGGAGGGCGGCAATGGCGCTTTTCAGGGCGACACTCTCGATGAGCCGTTCCTCCTGGCCCCAGTCGCCGAGCACCTGCTCCAGGGAGAAACCCTCCTCCCCCGTCTCCCGCTGGAGAGATTCGGCGGGGCCGGCGGCCACTTCGGCGGTGGCGATGTCCTCGGCGGAGAGGCCGGTCTCGGCGGAGAGCTCGCTGAGACTGGGATCCCGGCCCAGCTTTTGCTCCAGATGCCCCCTTGCCGCGCGGATGGAGATGGCGCGCTCCTTGAGCCCCCGGCTCACCTTGACACTGCCGTCATCCCGCAGAAAGCGCCGGATCTCCCCTGAAATCTTCGGTACGGCATAGGTGGAAAACTGGGTGCCAAAACTTTCATCGAAGCCCTGGATGGCCTTGATGAAACCGAGGCAACCCAGCTGATAGAGGTCGTCCGCGTCCACGCCCCGGCCGAAGAATCTGCGCGCGATGCTCCAGATCAGGCCGGAGTTTTGCATGATCATGCGCTCCGCCGCGTCCCTGTCGCCCGCTTTGGCGGCGCGCAGCAGGGATCGGATGTCGTCCATTTGCCCCTCTACCATATTGTTCCTCTCCCAAGGAGGGGTGGCAGGTCACTGCATTTGCGGCCTGACGGGACGGCCATCATCTGCTTTCCCGCAGAACGATCCGCCGAACCATCGTCACAGTGGTGCCCTTGCCGGGGATGGAGCGGACTTTCAGCTTGTCCATAAAGCTCTCCATGATGGTGAAGCCCATGCCGCTGCGCTCCTCACCGCCTGTGGTGAAGAGGGGCTCCCGTGCGCGCTCGATGTCCTCGATGCCGCAGCCGCTGTCCTTTACCACGATCTCCAGCAGACCGTCGTCGGTAAACTGGGCTCGGAGGCTGATCTTTCCGATGGTGCTGGGGTAGGCGTGGACAATGCAGTTGGTGACGGCCTCGCTCACGGCGGTTTTGATGTCGCCAAGCTCCTCCAGCGTGGGATCCAGCTGGGCGGCAAAGCAGGCGACGGACGCTCTGGCAAAGCCCTCGTTGGCGCTGCGGCTGGGAAACTCCATTTTTATGTAGTTCTTCGCTTTCATCGGTTCTATCCTCGCTTTTCCGCTTTTGACAGCACCGGCACCATGCGATCGATGCCGGAGGCGTCGATTACCCGCGCGGGCTGGGGCTGCGCCCCCTCAATCCAGGCCCGGCCCCCCAGCTCCCGCATCCGCTTATAGACCCGCAGAATCACGGCGATGCCGGAACTGTCCATAAAGCTCAGCTCGCTTAAGTCCAGGACACAATCCCGGGGCAAGTTCTCCTCGATCAGATCTTCAATGCGCTTGACCGTGCCCTTGGCGCTGTGGTGATCCAGCTCCCCGGCGGGCAGGAGGGTCAGCCGGCCGCTTCGGAATGTGCTGAGCAATTTCATGCTTTTGTATCACGTCCTTGTCCACGATTTATATCCTATTTTATCGCCGAAGGGCCGCAAATAACGTCGAAGCGGGGCCGCGGCGAACCGAATTTATTTCGATAAGGCCATCGGCGTCATCGATATCCTCAAAGGAGAACCGAATTTTGAACATCATCCTGATCGGCATGCCCGCCGCGGGCAAGAGCACCGTGGGCGTGCTCCTGGCCAAGGAGCTGGGCTACGGCTTTGCGGACACTGACATTCTGATCACCCGGCGCGCGGGGCGCACTCTGCCCGCTCTGATCGCCGGCGAAGGAATTTCCCGCCTTCTGGAGATGGAGGCGGAGGTGGGGGAGTCTCTCGACTGTGACGAGACCGTCATCGCCACCGGTGGCAGCATGGTCTTTTCAGCGCGCGCGATGGAGCGCCTGAAGGCCGGGGGTGTCACCGTCTACCTGGAGACGCCTCTCCCGGTCATCGAGGCGCGCCTGCGCCTGCACTCCCGGGAGGCCCGGGGCGTGGCCGCGCCGCCGGAAATGAGCCTCCCGGACATCTACGCCGCCAGAGCGCCGCTGTACGAGCGGTACGCGGACGTGACGGTGCGCTGCGGAGACGGGCTTGAAGCCGTGGTGGAGCAGATTTTGCGGGCGATTGAGGGCATGGAAATAGCGTAAAATGGTACGAGGGCATAAAAAATCGACCCCGGCGAGGGGGTCGATTTTTTACAGCAGCGTAATCCCGTGCTCCCTGGCCAGGCCGATCTGTTCCTCCGGCCAGACGGAGCTCTGCACCTCGCCGATGTGGGCCTTATGCAGGAACAGCAGGCACATCCGGGATTGGCCGATGCCGCCGCCGATGGTCTGGGGCAGCTCTCCGTTGAGCAGCGCCTTTTGGAACGGCAGCGCGGCGCGCTCCGGACATCCCCGAATCTCCAATTGACGGCGGAGGGCCTCGCCATCGACCCGGATCCCCATGGAGGAGATCTCCACCGCCCGGTCAAACAGCGGATAATAGACCAAAATGTCGCCGTTTAAGCTCCAGTCGTCATAGTCCGGAGCCCGCCCGTCGTGCGGCTTGCCGGAGCGGAGCGCGCCCCCGATCTGCGTCAGAAACACCGCGCCATGCGCCCTGGCGGCGGCATTTTCCCGCTCTTTGGGGCTCGAATCCGGCCAGCTGTCCTCCAGCTCCTGGGAGATGACAAAGCTGATCTCCGGCGGCAAATAGCGCGGAATCTCGGGATAGCGGACATGAACCGCCGCCTCGGTGTCGAGGATGACGCTGTAAATATCCCGGACGACAGCTTTGAGCGTGCCGATATTCCGGCTTTCCCGAGGGATGATCTTCTCCCAATCCCACTGATCCACATAGACGGAGTGGAGATTGTCCGTCTCCTCGTCCCGCCGGATCGCGTTCATGTCGGTATATAGCCCCTCGCCGGGCAGAAAGCCGTAGCGTTTTAAGGCCAGACGCTTCCACTTGGCCAGGGAGTGAACAATTTCGCAGTTGATCCCGCCGTCCAGCAGGTCAAAAGCGACCGGACGCTCCACGCCGTTCAAGTTGTCGTTCAGTCCGGACTCCGGGCGGACGAACAGCGGCGCGGACACCCGGGTCAGATTGAGCTTTTGCGCCAGCGCGGATTCAAAATAATCCTTGATGAACTTGATGGCGATTTCGGTCTCCCGGATTCCGAGACCGGGGTTGTAATTGACGGGCATGATGATTTCTCTCATTGCGGATGCTCCTCATTGGATTTTGTATACCTGGGTTCGGTCGGGGATGGAACCCCGGCCCTACGTAGGGTGCGGCTTCCATGCCGCACCGCTTCCATTGGCCCACACCATCAGCACAGCCATGTCCGCCGGGGAGACACCCGAAATCCGGCTGGCCTGGCCGAAGCTGGCCGGCCGAAGCTGGCTCAGCTTTTGCCGCGCCTCCGCGCTGAGCCCGAGAATGGCGGTGTAATCCAAGCCCGGCGGCAGGGGCCGATCCTCCATCCGGCGAAACTCCTCGATCTGGCGGAGTTGGCGCTTGATGTAGCCCCCATATTTGAGACTGAGTTCCACCTGCTCAATGACGGGCCGGGGCAAATCGGGCCGCGTGGGGTCAGAAACAGCCAAGTCCGCATACCGCACTTCGGGACGGCGCAATAAATCCGCCAGGCTCACGCCGGGAGGGACATATACCGTCTCCAGCCGCGCGATCTCCGCCTCGGCGGCGGCATACTTCTCCAAAACCCGGCCGTGCCGCGCATCGCTCACCAGCCCCACGCTGTGCCCGATTGCCGATAAACGGATGTCCGCGTTGTCCTGCCGGTGCAGAAGGCGGTACTCGCTCCGGGCGGTCATCATGCGGTAGGGCTCGTTTGTGCCCTTGGTCACCAGATCATCTATGAGAATGCCGATGTAGCCGTCCGAGCGGCGGAGCGTGAGCGGTTCTTTTCCCTTTATTTTAAGCGCGGCGTTGACCCCCGCCACATAACCCTGGGCGGCGGCCTCTTCGTAGCCGGAGGAACCGCAGAACTGTCCCGCGCCGTAGAGGCCGGAGACTTTTTTGCACTCCAGGGTAGGCAAAAGCTCGGTGGAATCCACGCAGTCGTATTCGATGGCGTAGGCCGGCCGCATGATCTCGGCGCGCTCTAAGCCGGGGACTGTGTGCAGCATCTCAATTTGTACGTCCTCCGGCAGAGAGGAAGAGAAGCCTTGGACATAGAGCTCCTCCGTATTGAGGCCCATGGGCTCGATGAAGAGTTGATGGCGGGACTTGTCCGCAAAACGCACAACCTTGTCCTCGATGGAGGGACAGTAGCGCGGCCCGACGCCCTCAATGACGCCGGAATACAAGGGCGAGCGGTGGAGATTTTCCCGGATGGTCTCGTGGGTGCGCCCGTTGGTGTAGGTCAAATGGCAGACGGCGCGGTTCTGCGGCTGCGCCGCCGCCTCAAAGGAGAAGGGCTCCGGAGAAAGATCTCCCGGCTGCAGTTCCATTTTTGAGAAGTCCACGCTTCCGGCGTTGACCCGGGGCGGCGTGCCGGTCTTAAAGCGCCGCAGGCCGAGCCCCAGAGTTTTCAGACAATCCGCCAGCGGCCCCGCGGCTGCCATGCCGTCCGGCCCGCTCTCTCTTGTAAAATCCCCGACGATGACGCGGCCCCGCAGATAGGTTCCCGTGCAGACCACCGCCGCTTTACAGGCGTAAGTCGCCCCCGTGGCTGTGCGCACAAAGGATACCGCCCCGTCTTTGCCGACGCCGATCTCCGTGACCTCCGCCTGTTTGAGGCGCAAATTCTCCTGCGTCTCCAGCGCGCGCTTCATCGTCTCCTGATAGCGCCGCCGGTCGATCTGGG
>WQUU01000138.1 GCA_009781925.1 Bacillota bacterium
AATGGACACTGACCAGATCCGCACCTGGGCCGAGATCAACCTGAGCCATCTCGCACATAACTACAGCGCGATTCAATCCGCCCTGCCCGAGGGCTGTTCCGTCATGGGCGTGGTGAAGGCCAACGCCTACGGACACGGGGCGCTGCCGGTGGCAAAGCGGCTCGCCGAATTGGGCTGCCTGATGCTGGCGGTGGCCTGTCTGCAGGAGGCGCGGGAGCTGCGCCGGGGCGGAATCAGTACGCCCATTTTGGTGCTTGGCCCTACGGCGCCGGAGCAGGCCCTCGAGGCGGCTGAACTGGACGCGGCCCTCAGCCTCAGCGATTTGGCCGCGGCGCGTGCCCTCTCGGAGCTCCTGCATGACCGCGGGGAATGCCTGAAAATCCATGTGGAACTGGATACCGGCATGGGGCGCACGGGGTTTAACGCCGTCTCGGGGGATCCTGCGGCGGAAATTGCGGAACTGCTGACGCTGCCGGGTCTTCTTGCGGAGGGAGTCTTCACCCACTTCGCCGTGTCCGATGTGCGGGGTGATCCCTTTACGGCCGCGCAGTTTGAACGCTTTATCCGCAAGACGGATGGGATCGAGGCGCGCAGCGGGAGACATTTTAAGCTTAGGCATTGCGCAAACAGCGGAGCTGTGGTAAACTATAGAAAAGAGATGGGACTGAGCATGGTTCGGCCCGGCATCGCCCTGTACGGGGCGGCTGTGGATCCCTTGGACGGAGGTCTTGATCTGAGGCCGGTTATGACGCTGAAATCCAGGGTGGCCGCCGTCATGCGGCATGCCGCCGGAGAGAGCGTCAGTTACGGCAGGACGGTAATTTTGAACCGTGATTCCAGCGTTGCCGTGCTCCCCGTCGGCTATGCGGACGGACTGCACCGGGTGCTGTCGAACAAAATGCGCGTCTGTTTTGACGGAAATTGGGCCCCGCAGATCGGCAGAATCTGTATGGATATGTGCATGGCGGACGTGACGGAGCTGCCCGGGGTCAAGACCGGCGATGTGGCTGTGCTCTTCGGCGAGGGCGGTATAGGCGCGGAGGAAGCGGCCGCGCTGGCGGGTACGATTCCCTATGAAATATTCTGCGCCGTATCCCCCCGGGTGCCGCGCGTTTACATCGGGGAATAGGTTTTCCGGTTTATTGTCATTCTGAGTGAAGCGAAGAATCTGTGTCTCAATCACTATTTTAAGCGCCTTCCCTCCGTGCAAGATGGCAGAATGCCATAATGAAAACCATATGTATAAAAATCCCTCTTCTGAGAGAGAATAATACCAGCCCATTACATATAATGTGTACGGGCGATTCTTTCATCGGAGAGTGGAACAATGAGTACGGTCAAACGTGGAGACATCTTCTACGCCGACCTCAGCCCGGTGGTGGGCAGTGAGCAAGGCGGTCTGCGTCCGGTGCTGATTGTGCAGAACGATACGGGGAATCGGCACAGCCCAACGGTCATCGCCGCCGCCATCACATCACAGATCGGAAAAGCGCGGCTGCCGACCCATATCGAGCTCAGCGCCAGAAACTATGGCTTAAATCGTGACAGCGTCATTTTGCTGGAACAGATCCGCACCCTTGACAAGTCCAGGCTCAAAGAGCACATGGGAAAGCTGGACGAAACCCTGATGGACAAGGTGGACAACGCCATTGCCGTCAGTTTTGGTTTGGGCGCGGTGGACTGAAGTAACAAAAAGATGAGGCTGTTGCAAAACGGGACGTCGAGGACGCCGTCCCCTACAGGATGTAGGGGTTGGCCTCCGGACAACCCGCCTTTGCAATAGCCCCATCCGAAAAACCCGGGAGGTACATATTCAAATGAAAAAGAAGACGATTGCGATCGCCTGCGGTATCGCCGCAGTGCTGCTGGCCGCCGGCTTTTTTGCCGGCTACGCCATTGCGCCCGCTTCCGCCGCCTCAAACTACGGCTCGCAGGATGATCCGCTCGTGAGTCTCAGCTATTTGACGCAGCAGCTCACTCCCTCTCTGATGAACCAGTTTAACGGCAGCCTGAACGACGCGGTAAACCGGCTGGAATCCGAGATGCAGAGCGGCAGCGGGGTCACGACGACCTATTGTGTCGTCACGCTCAGCGCCGGCCAAACACTGACCGGTAAGGCTGGGACGGAGATTCTCCTGCGGGAGGGGAGCGCGGCGGTTCAGGGCGGCGTGATGTTGGTGGACACCACAGGCGGGGGTGTGCTCTCCTCCGGCGCGGCGCTCACGGCGAACCATCTGGGCATGTTTACGGACGACGGCGGCCAGATCCAAGCCTCGGGGGATGTGAGGCTCCTGGTGCGCGGGAGCTATACGGTCAATTAGCGCAGGACGCGAAAATGCGCGCGGAAAAGGGGCGGCCTGAGGCCGCCCCACAATTATTTCGGCTATTTCGGCGCGCTTCACAGCGATTTGCGGCCGATTGCCCCGTAGACATAGGTGGTGCTGTTGGCGTTATAATTATACAGGGACTGGCTCATATTGCCGTACCAGCTGACGCCGGTCGGGGTCCAGGTGAGGTTGATATAGGCGGTGTCGGCGGAGCTTGAGGGCGTACACTGGGCTTTGGTACAGGGTCTAAACAGGATGGTTCTGTACTTGGACTGCGGGCTGTCCAAAAGATCGATGAAGATGACGAGCGGTTCAAAATCAAACGTCAGGGACAGCTCCGCTTTTTCCATGCCGGGGCCGACGGTCTTGCCGTCCCCGACCCAGGAGCCGGTGGCGTAATACAGCCCCGGCAGCGCCATGACCGTGCCCAGCGCCGTATCCAGGCGCTGGTTGTCCGCGTTGAAATCGTCCCGCAGCACCGGATCCGTGGCCGCCCAGAAATTGAGCCCCAGATTTTGCGTCTTGTTGCTGCTTGCCAAAGAGGGTTCCTCCTTTGTGAGTGTCATCAGGTTCTTTCGTAAACAGCGGGTTTTGACCGGGCGTTTGCATGTTTTCGTGCAACAATGTACAAAAGAAATTGACGAAACGGCGAAAATCCAGTATAATTATCTTATCCGCATTTGGAGGGACGCCGTGACACCGCTGTACTTTGATACGCACGCCCACTATGACGACAAGGCGTTCGACGGGGATCGGGAGAGGCTGCTCTCCGGCCTGCCTTCGCGGGGTGTGGCCTATGTGATGAATCCGGGCGTGGACGAAGAGAGTTCCCGCGCCGCCATGGATTTTGCCCGGCGCTTTGATCACGTCTATGCCGCCGCGGGCTGGCACCCGCACGAGGCCAGGTTTTTTACAGCTGAGAGCGAGGGGCTCCTCCGGGCCTGGGCAAAAGAGCCAAAGGTGCGGGCCATCGGCGAGATCGGCCTGGATTTCCACTATGATTTCTCCCCCCGGGAGGCGCAGCGCGCGGCCTTTGTCCGCCAACTGGAGCTGGCGGAGGAACTGGATCTGCCGGTCATCGTCCATGACAGGGAGAGCGGCGGGGCATGTATGGAGATTGTCCGGGCCTTTCCCGCTGTGCGGGGGGTGTTTCACAGCTATTCCGGCGGCATAGCGCAGGCGGAGGAGCTGGTCGCGCGAGGCTGGTATCTGAGTTTCACGGGGGCGCTGACCTTCAAAAATCCGGGGGATGCGCCGGAGGTGTTTCGGAAGATGCCCCTAAACCGTTTGATGCTGGAGACGGACAGCCCCTATATGGCCCCGGCGCCGCGCCGGGGGCAGCGCAACGACTCGACCCTGCTGCCGCTGATTGCGCAAAAGGCGGCGGAGCTCCGGGACATGACAATTGCGGACATGGCGCGGATCACGCTGGAAAACGGGAAAGTGTTTTTTGGGATAAAAGATTCTTCGCTGCGCTCAGAATGACAAAAGTGGTGCAGAATGACAGAAGCGGCGCAGAGTGACAAAAGCGATTTTAGGGGGTGAAGCCGATGGGTCGGAAGAATAAAAACGCCGGATCACAGGTGATATGGATGGCGGCGATCCTGATGAGCCTTGTCATCGCGATTTTCTCGGTTGTGTACGCCTCTGTCACCAAGGTGGGAGCAAACGCGCCTGCGCCCGGTGTCAGCGCGCCGCCGAGCGATTCCGCTCTGGGCGTTTCCGCAAACCGCGATACTGTGAGCCCTCCGGCAAGCGGCGGCGCTGAGGAGTCTCTGACGGGAAGCCCGGGGAACAGTCCGACAGGCGGCCCGATTGACAGCCCCGCGGCGGATGTTATCCCGGATACCCCGCCCCCTTCGCCGACCCCGTCGGCGGATTATTCCTCCGTTGTCCTGGCGGCGACAGACGACATGGGGGACACCTATGTGGACAAGTTTATATTCTTCGGGGACAGCAGATCCAATTCGGGGCTGCTGACCGGCGTTCTCGTGGGGGATCACCAGGTCTGGATCCCCCAAAAGGGGTACTTTGGCCTCTTTAATCAGAGCATCACGCGCATCCTCGACCCGGCCACGCAGCAGCCGATGGCCATTGATGACATCTTTGCCCAGGGGAAACCCCAGTATGTGCTCATCTCCCTGGGGACGGATGGCATCGCCGCGATCAGCCGGGAGCGCTTCATCGGCGACTACACGGCGCTCGTCAGGCGGATCCAGGCCGCCAGCCCGAGGACGAGGATCATCCTGAACTCCATCTATCCCGTCACACAGACCCACTCCGGCAGCGACGGCGTCACCATGGACAGGATCAACGCCGCAAACGATTGGATCCAAAAGGTGGCCTATGACACGGGCACGCGCTATCTGGACTCGGCGTCCGCGCTGAAGGACGACGCGGGATTTCTGAAGGACAGCTACGCCAACGGCGACGGTCTCTCTCTGACAAAAGACGCGCTGACACAGGTGCTCCAGTATCTGAAAACACACGGATACCCGATTGTACAGGGGCAAACGGAGGAGACGGCGTCGCCTTCGGCGTAAGACGGACAAGAATATGAAAAAAGGACTTGTATTTTACAACAAGTCCTTTGCCCTCTTCATCCCTCCAGCAGCGGCGCATACATCATGATCGCGTGGTTTTCCGCGATGAGCTCGTCCGCGCGCAGCGCGCCGTCGGGATCAAAAATTTT
>WQUU01000139.1 GCA_009781925.1 Bacillota bacterium
ATCAGCAGACCGCGTTCTGGACCACATATTTTGATCAGGCCGGCGAGAAAATGGTCGGGCAGATCATCGCCGATGTCCAGGCCGGCGACAACATTTTCGACGCGTCGGTTGTCAACAACAACGACGTCGCGCTGGCCATGGCCAGCTGGGGCTATGCCAAGCTGAACGACGACCAGTCCGATCTGGCCACGCCCGGCACGTTGGAAGCCCCCTCCGGCGCCACGTGGGATCTCGCGAACGGCCAGTTCCCCACGGTGCAGGATTTCTGGAACGAGATCAAGACCAATTACGGCGGCGCTGTATTGACCGACGACGGCAGCGGTCTGACCATGGACGTCGAGGCAATCAACGATACCATGCAGCCTCTCATGGTCAACGCCTGGGTTGTCGGCGAAGGCCCGAAGGATCCGGCCTCCGGCGGCGCGGTCAACAACATCGCCGGGATCAAGCGCACCGGCGACTACACCATGACCATCACTACCTCCTCCTTTGACGCCACCGTTATTTACCAGCTCGGCATCGTCGTGGCCCCGCTGCACTACTACGGCGACACGGCCCAGTATGACTACGCCAACAATAAGTTCGGGTTCCCGAAGGGCGACGTGTCCAGCATACACGCCAAGGACGCCAAGCCGCTGGGCGCCGGCCCCTATGTCTTCCAGTCCTATCAGAGCGGCATTGTGACCCTCCAGGCCAACCCAACCTATTTCAAGAGCGCGCCGAAGACGACGTATATCCGTCTGCAGGAGGCTCAGCCCGCCGACTTCATCGCCGGCATGACCTCCGGCAGCTTTGATGTCGTCGTTCCGAACTACAACCAGAGCGATATCGACGCCATCAAGGCGGCCAACTCCAACGGCGAACTGACCGGTGACGTGCTGACCACCTACGCTGTCGACAACCTGGGCTACGGGTACATCGGCATCAACGCCAACAAGGTCAATGTGGGCGGCGACGGGGGCAGCGACGCCTCCAAGGATCTGCGCCGCGCCTTCGCCACCATGTTCGCCGTATACCGCGAGACCGTGGTCAACTCCTACTACGGCGACCGTGCCTCCGTCATCAACTACTCCATCTCCAACACCTCCTGGGCCGCTCCGAAGCCCTCTGACGAGGGCTATTCCGTGGCCTTCTCCGTCGATGTGGACGGCAAGCCCATCTTCACCGACAATATGGCCGAGGCCGACAAAGAGGCCGCCGCTCTGCAGGCCGCCATCGGCTTCCTGAAAGCCGCCGGCTACACCTTCAACGACGCTTCCGGCAAGTTCACCAAGGCTCCGGCCGGCGCGGCGATGTCCTATGAGATCCAGATCCCCGCCGGCGGCACCGGCAACCACCCGGACTACGGCATCCTGACCGCCGCGAGAGACGCCCTGGCCACGATCGGCATCGACCTACAGATCACCGACCTCGCCGACGCCACTTCGATGTTTAACGCCATGAACGCCGGCACCATCGAGATGTGGGCCGCCGCCTGGGGCGCCACGCCGGATCCGGATATGTATCAGGTCTATCACAGCAACAACATCCCCGGCAAGGGCGGCACGAACAGCAACTCCTATTCGCTTGACGATCCGAAGCTGGATGATCTCATCATGCAGGCCCGCCAGAGCACCGATCAGAGCGCCCGCAAGGCCATGTATTTCCAGGCGCTGAATATCATCCGCGACTGGGCTGTTGAGATTCCGATCTATCAGCGGCAGAACGCCTATGTCGTATCCACGGAGCGCGTGAACATCCCCTCTGTTCCGACTTTGACCACGTTCTATACCTGGCCCCAGGTCTGTGAATCCATTGAGATGAATTAAATAAAAAATCAGTAGTTCGTTCGGTTCTAAGGGCTATGGGCGCAAAGCGCCCATAGCCCAAAACCAATGCCGGTGGTGATTTTGATATGATCGAGTTTCTTGTCAAGCGTCTGCTGATTTCGGTTGTTATTCTGTTTTGTGTCATGTTCATTATCTACGCGCTGATGTTCTCCATGCCCACCTCATACGTGGAGAATATGGCGCGCACACTCTCCCAAAAGCCCGGGGCGCTCGGTTCCTATACGGAGTGGCTGACAAAGCTCAATGCGCTCTATGGCTTTGACCGCGGTCTGGTGGGGGGTTATTTTCACTGGCTGACCACCGCCTTTTTTACGGGGAACTTCGGGAACAGCTGGAACTGGACGCTCCCCGTCACACAGGTGTTTGCCAATTGCATCTGGTACAGTTTCTTTCTGATGCTGGTGTCCTTTCTCATTGAAATATCGATTGCCGTACCTCTCGGCATTACTGCCGCGCGCAAGCAATACAGTCCAACGGACTATACTGTGACAGTAGTTGCCCTCGTGGGCATCTCACTGCCGTCCTTTTTTGTCGCGTCTCTCTTAAAACTGGTCTTCGCCGCCAAACTCCAGTGGTTTGACATCAGCGGAATGGAGGGGCGCTATCACAATATTCTCTCCGGCTGGGGCCAGTTTTGGGACACGGCCGCCCACTTTGTGCTTCCGGTGATTACGCTTGTCGTTGTGGGCGTCGGCGGCTGGATGCGCTATACGCGCACCAACATGCTGGAGGTCTTAAACTCAGACTATATCCGCACGGCGCGGGCAAAGGGCCTGTCCGAGCGCCGCGTGGTCAATCATCACGCCTTCCGCAATACCCTGATCCCCCTGATCACGCTCTTTGGCCAGCAGCTGCCGGTTCTTTTCGGCGGGGCTCTCATCACGGAGACGCTCTTCGCCATCCGGGGAATCGGCTATACCTCCTACTGGTCCATCGTCAGCGGGGACATCCCTTTCACCATGTTTTACCTGATGTTCTTTTCCATCCTCGTTTTGGTCGGGAACCTGATGGCGGACGTGCTGTACGCGGTGGTCGATCCCCGTGTGCGCGTCCATTGAGGGGGGCGGGAGTATGAAAGAGAAACGCAGCCTCTATGACATTTTAAAACAGGCGGATGAGAAACGGGCGCAGGAAGAGCTGGCGGCCGGTGAGCGCCTCGATACCCTGGACAGCACGGAGCGCGTAAAAGTGCTCTCCCCGGCGCGGCTGGTGTCCAAGCGCTTTTTCCGCAACCGCCTGGCCATGGTGGGGCTCGGTATTTTGATCTTCATGTTTGCTTTCGCCTTTCTCGGCCCGATCCCCTATCCCTTCAGCCAGACGGCTCTCTTCTATAATTATAAGCCGCTCTCCGTGGATTACGCTATGGCCACGGAGCGCACGGAATACGTGTCCTACGCGATTCCCGGAGCACCGGAAGTCCCCTCTACCGTGATCAGCTATATCAACTCCTATATCACGGCGATGAAAACCGCCGGAGAGACCACCATGGATATCACGGACTCCAGCGGCACTCCGCTTCGGATGGATCAGCTGGGGGAGGGGGTCTATACCCTGAGCGCGGCGACACAGACGCCCGTGGCCACCTATTACGGATCTACGCTCCTCGGCACGTATAACGCTCAGCAGGACGCCTTTGCCTGGAACGCGGGGACGACGCAGAGCGACGCCTTCCAGAGCGCGGTCAGAGACGCGGTCAAGGCCGGAAACAAGAGCTTTTCCTATAACGGGGACAGCTACACCGTTGCCGCTGTCCGGAAAAATCAATACTCTGTCACCCGCAGCAGCACCTCCATCCAGTTTATGGGCGGGGATCTGGGCGCGGACTTCCGGGCCGCCGTGGAGGCAAATCTTAAGGCCGGCAGTTTCACCTTCGGCGACCAGAACTATAAGATCGTGAGCAACGGGGACGGCTCCTATACGATCGCCGCGCTCGGCGACATGGCGGCGGCGCGGGTCGCCTCCACCCTTGTATTCAACGCGCTCAACGTGGGCCAGCAGTTTTCGGACAGCTTTAAGGCCGGAGCGCTGTTGGCCGTCCACGGAAGCGGGGCATTTACGGATAACGGCGCCGCGTATACGGTCAAGCAGGACGCCGGGGGAAATCTTGGCATCTTTGACAGCGCGGACAACCAGGTCGTGATGCTGGGCAACTTTGCCATCCGGCGCTATTCCGGGGACGACACCCTCAGCCTGGATTTCAAGCTGGCGGCTCAGGCGGTCGTCGAGAATATGCAGGCCCAGGGTCTCTTGACCTCCACCTTCACCTTTAAACTCCCGCAGCTGGATGACCAAGCCAAAGTGGTCACGGATGAGAACGGCAATGTCACCTATGTGGACACGGAAATCAAAGTGACCCATAAGCCCACCGGCGAGTATGTCATGACCTGCAACCAGACCACAAAGCTCATCGCCATTTTCGCCCCGCCCGGCAGCAGAAACATCCTTGGAAATACGAAGGACGCCACGCCAAGGTTGAATGTCTTTGGCACGGACGGGGACGGTATGGATGTTCTGGCCCGCGTGATGTACGGCGGCCGCATCTCCCTGATCGTCGGTTTTGTGGTCGTCTTTTTGGAGATCGTTCTGGGCGCCATCATGGGCGGACTGGCCGGCTTCTTCGGCGGCTGGGTGGATACCCTGATCATGCGCCTCTGCGACATCTTTTTCTGCATTCCGCAGATCCCCGTCCTCATCATTTTGGGGGCGCTGTTCGACAAGCTCAAGCTGGATCCCTACACGCGCATCATCTGGATGATGGTGGTCTTGGGTGTCTTATATTGGGCGTACATCGCCCGCCTGATCCGCGGGCAGATCCTCTCCCTCCGGGAGCAGGAGTTCATGGTGGCCCAGGAGGCCACCGGAATGCCCGCCTCAAAGCGGATCTTTAAGCATCTGATCCCCAATGTCCTGCCCCTGATCATCGTCCAGGCGACCCTGGATCTCGGCGCCATCATCATTTTGGAGTCCACGCTGTCCTTCCTGGGCCTGGGCGTGAAACGCCCCATGGCGAGCTGGGGCTCCATCATCAACGGGGTCACCGGTTCCCCGCAGGACATGGTGAAGTACGCGTACATCTGGGTTCCGGTCGGGCTGCTCATCTGTCTGTCCGTCATCGCCTTCAACTTCGTCGGAGACGGCCTGCGGGACGCCTTCGACCCGAAGAGCAA
>WQUU01000140.1 GCA_009781925.1 Bacillota bacterium
TCTTTTTCTGATTTTCCTGTTTCAAGTTCAAGCCTCCTCCGGAATATCGCGAACCTCTTTTCGCACACTATCGTTAGTATCCCATCAGGATCAGGCTTCATGCAAGAATGAAAGGGGCAGCCCAGTACAATGGAGAAACAAAAGAGAGACGTATTTCCCGAGCAGCACCAGACTCGCCAGCCCGGCCATGAGGCCGAGATGACGCCCGCGCCGCAGTTCGATAACAAGCATTATAAAGCGGCGGCGAAGCTTAACGGCAAGATCGCCGTGATCACCGGCGGAGACAGCGGCATCGGACGGGCAGTCGCCATCGCCTACGCGAAGGAAGGCGCCGACATCGCCATCGTATACCTCCAGGAGAACGACGACGCCCGCGAAACGGAGGAACTGATCATCGGTTACGGCCGCCGCTGCCTCCGCATCGCCGCCGACCTCAAACAAGAACAAACATCGGCGCAAGTGACCGAGGCCGTAAAAAGCCAGTTTGGCGGAATCGACATCCTTGTCAACAACTCCGCCGTACAGTACCCGCAGAACAGCATCCTGGACATCACGAAGGATCAGATGATCCACACCTTCGAGAGCAACTTTTTCTCCTATTTCTATATGACGAAAGCGGTGCTGCCGTCGCTGTCGCAGGGCAGCGCGATCATCAACACCGCTTCCGTCGTCGCCTTTGAAGGGAACCCTACTCTCATCGACTATTCGGCGACAAAGGGCGCCATCATATCCTTTACCCGCTCAATGGCCCTTTCCCTGGCCAAGCAGGAGATCCGCGTCAACGCCGTAGCGCCCGGGCCGGTGTGGACGCCGCTGATTGTTTCCAGCGCTTCGCCACAGAATGTCAAAACCTTCGGTTCGGATACGCCGATGGGGCGGGCGGCGCAGCCCTGCGAACTCGCTCCTGTCTATGTGTTTCTCGCCTCAGAGGACGCGACGTATATCTCCGGCCAGGTGTTCCATGTCAACGGAGGCACCGTGATTAACTGAAAAAGGTTGCAGGCATCCTATACTCCGTCATTTCAGTTCGATGCAGTCCCCGCAGCAGAGCGGCACACAAATACCGCAGCACATTTCCGTTTGTCGATGTAGGCTTTCATGGATACCACACCTCAATTTGCTTCCAAGATATTTTCAAGAATCTCAGCCGCGTCTTTCACGGCTTTAGGACAGACTGTTTGAACTCTCTGACCGGCAAGCTGCTTATCACCGTGTAGCAGATCAACACCTAATAATTCCCGACAATTCGTGGATTGGTTGTGCTCGATGAATTGCCTGGAGAATTCCTGTATCAACCGGTATGTTCTTTCTTTCGCCTCGCTATCTCCCACTGAGCTTTGGCCGTATTTAAGCCCGATCAGCATATAAGCGCCCGTAACTGCGCCGCAAGTTTCTCCGAGCCGGCCCATGCCGGCTCCAAATCCGCATGACAATTTCCTCGCGGTTTCGCCGTCCAATCCAAACTGCTCGCAGTATGTAGACAGAATGGCTTGCGCACAGTTGAACCCATTGTTGAAACACTCGATAGCCTCATTGCCGTTCACGCCGGAAGCGCCAAGCTGCGGCAGGATCAGCCGTTTATGCGTGACAACCTCGGATAGTCCGGTTGCTTGTATGCGGTTGACCAGTTCGTCCGTCCCGAAGGTGCCTTTGCCCGCCGCGCACCAGACGTTGACGCCTTTCGTATCGAGGATCAGCAGCCGGCAATCCAGTCCAACGAGATTTTTCCGTAAAACATCGAACGTCAGCTTGTAATTGGCGCTCACCAGCACGGGCGAATTACCATCCGGTTTGCCGATGGCGTATAGGCCCGGTTCGATCTTGTAATTCATGCGCCCGATACCCCAGCGGACTTTGAACGCGCCGAAGTAATCCTTCAGCGAAAGCGTGGTTGACACAGTGGGTATGCTCTTGTCATCACATGAACAACAGCGGCTATTCTCTGAATAGCAACAATCCCGGCTCATGTGTCCTCCTTATGGTTACAAATACAGTCCTCTTTGTTTGTCGTGATAAGGCAGAGAAAATCCTTCATTTCCTGCACTCTCACGGGAACCAGCGAATAATACGTCCACTTGCCCTCTTTTCGACCGCTGACCAGCCCGCAATCGCAAAGGATTTTAAGGAAAATCCAGTTGCTATATCCGTTGCTTATCCCATTCAGTGCTCGGCAGCTTCCGCAATAGCCTTTGTCTGGTGCACGGTACCCCATGGATGATTCGGCGGTGCGTATATCGAATACAACTTGAGCGGCTTATTTCCGGTATTGATCACGTTGTACCAGGTACCGGCCGGTATGAAAATGGCATAATCGCCGAAGGCCGGCTGCCTGAAAAACAGATGATCCTGCCTGTCGCCCATTTGAACCAGGCCCTGTCCGTCCTCGACGTGTAGAAACTGATCAACGTTCGGATGCACTTCGAGCCCGATATCCCCGCCAATGGGAATGCTCATCAGCGTCAATTGCAAATGAGTCCCCGTCCCCAGTGCGATGCGGTGCGGTACGTATCGTTATGACTCGTGGCCTTGCTTATATCGACTACAAACGGATTCGGTCCGTAATCCGCCGTCCTCCCGGAAGGATACTGCTGGCGCGGCGCATTCGCATTGACGGCCGGATAGTATCCGCCATAATCATACATTTTGTTCACCTCGCTCTCTTTGTCCTTATCATTATATGATTGGGGGTTCTCTGAGTTCCTTTTGCAGCTTTACCCAGCGAACTTGCATCACGATAAAAGCACCACAAGAAAGCTTCCGATATTTCCCATTACTTATTTCGGGACTTTTAGAAAAACTATGCATGAATCATGCGCAATCGGGAGGTATGTACAGTGGCGGCATCCAAAAAGCTATGCTCGATTATCACAAGTGCGGTACTCGTTTTCGCTCTGTTCGGGCTGCACCCCGCGCTCAAGGTCAGCGCATATGGCGCAGGCGATGGCACCGTGGCGAATCCCTATATCATAACAACCCCCGCGGAACTTGATACCGTCCGCGATGATCTGACGGCACATTATAAGCTCGGGGCCGATATTGATTTGACGGGCTATCTCTCGCCGGGCAATGCCGGATACAACGCCGGCGCGGGATGGGAGCCTGTCGCATCGTGGTATCCTGCCTTTTCGGGAACCTTTGACGGCAACGGCCATAAAATCATGGGGCTTTGGATCAATCGCGGCGGTGCGGATGTCGTAGGCCTGTTTGGTCACATCGACGGCGGCACGGTCAAGAATCTAGCCGTGGAGGTCGCCGGCGCGGGCGTGAAAGGCCGTTATGAGACCGGCGGGGTCACGGGTTGCATCAGCAACGGGACTGTTGAAAACTGCCGTATCTCCGGCAATGTCTCGGGCAAGGATATGGTCGGTGGACTCATCGGGTATTCGGGTGGGAGCAACAGCTATGTTGTGAATGTCAGCAACTGTTACTCCACGAGCGTCGTCTCGGCGGACAGCTCCAACGTCGGAGGGCTAATCGGATTTTCAAGCGGCAGCGGAGTGATTGAAAGGTGTTACGCGGCCGGCAATGTCACGGCCGGTTACGGTTTCGCCGGCGGCCTTGTGGGATCAAGCAACGGCGAAACGATCAGAAATTGCTACGCCGTCGGGAATGTCACGGGTATTGAGGGCATCGGCGGCCTTGTGGGCGGGACGGGCGGCTACGGCGCGTCAAAAATCGCAAATTGCTACGCAGTAGGCTCTGTCTCAGGAACGTACAGCGCCGGCGGGCTGGTGGGTTCGATCAGTTCATTGAACGGCGCGAGCATGTCCGACTGCTTTTTTGACACGCAGACCTCTGGGCAAACAAGCGGCGTAGGATCAGGTTCAAGCGCCGGTGCGGCCGGCAAAACGACCGCCGAGATGAAAACGAAGAGCACATTTACCGATGCCGGCTGGGACTTTGCGACAATCTGGGGTATAAAAGAAAACATCAGCTATCCCTATTTTCTCGTCGAAAGCAGGATCATATACAAAAACTACGACGGCAGCGACATCACAGCCCTTGACCCCGCTATGCCGACGACGTATACCGAGAGCGTGGGGATGACGCTGCCATCGACGCCCCCAAGCAGCGATATGGACGGCTGGACGTTCCTCGGGTACTGGGACTGTCCGCTCGACCCGAGCAAGACGGTCACGATCCCCGGTCCCGGCCACGGCCAGGAAAAGAGCCTCGATTTCACCGCCGGCCATAAGATCACGGCAATCCCCGACACCGCCACGGGCAATATAACCCTGTACGCGCGCTATACTTCGGACACTTTCGACGAGGACGTAAATGCCCGCGAAAACTATATCTTCGCTGCGCCGGGCGTGTTCCCGAATGGTGCGAAGGCGAGCGTGACGGAACTGAAGCCGGGGACTGCCGAATACGAGGCCACTCTGAAAGCGATGGACGAAAAGAACATCGACAAGATCAAGATCGTCGAGATGAAAGTCTTTGACGCGCACGGCAATCAGATACAGCCGAACACGTTCTTCGGCCACGCCGCCGTCGGATTCAGAATCCCCGCGGATTTCAGCGTGAACGATACTACGCTCAAACGGATCGTCGTGTCCGGCACGGATGTGAAGCTCGGCAGCAAAACATGGACTGACCCGGCCGATCCGGGCGTAACGTATATCGAAGGGTACACCGATCACTTTTCGACCTTTGCCATCGTCACCCCGGCGACAACCAATAACCCGCAGACCGGCGACGGCAGCAACCCGATAGGCTGGTTGATCGCGCTGCTCATGTCCATGATGGGCCTCCTTGGCATATTGGTATGGGGTAAGCGGCAGATACCGAGGTAGCTTTCGGTGTAAGATTCAACCATTTGCTCCACCAGTTCCCGTTTCTCGAACAGCACGCATCCGCCGGCATGATCCTCATGCAACATCCCCGACTCACGCAGTTTTGCGAACAGCGAGGAATTCAGCGCTTCGCGCAGGCATCTGTCCCGGATATTCATATCGGAGTAAGGCGAAAAGGGGCATGGCTCTATCC
>WQUU01000141.1 GCA_009781925.1 Bacillota bacterium
AACCAGAGGTCGTCCTCGTGCTCGATGCTGACCTCCTCGGCGGCGCCGAGTTTCGGCTCGGGCGGGACGTAATCCGGCTCATAAATCCGCATGGTGGGCAGATTCCGGAGCGCGTTGTACGCGGCCATTGCCAATTCCCGCGTGCCCTGATGGGCGGCGGCGGAGAGTTCGAAGAAGGTGTAACCCTGCGCCTCCACATGCGCTTTCAGCCGCGCAATCGGTTCCCGATTGTCCCCCAGCAGGTCGCACTTGTTCGCGGCGACGAGTTGGGGCCGCTCGGCCAGCTCAGGGTTATACGCGTTCAGCTCCGCGTTGATGGCCTCAAAGTCCCTGATGGGGTCGCGGCCCTCGCTGCCGGAGACATCTACAAGGTGGATGAGCAGGCGGCAGCGGTCGATGTGCCTCAGAAAGGCGTGGCCCAGGCCGGCGCCCCCGCTGGCGCCCTCGATGAGGCCGGGGATGTCCGCTAAAACAAAACTCTCCCCCTCGCCCACATACACCACGCCCAGATTCGGATATAGAGTGGTGAAGGGGTAGTCGGCAATCTTGGGGTGGGCTTTCGACAGGACGGACAGCAGCGTGGACTTGCCCACGTTGGGAAAACCGATGAGCCCCGCGTCCGCCAGGAGTTTGAGCTCCAGTACGATCTCCCGGCTCTGGCCGGGCAGGCCGGGTTTGGCAAAGTGGGGCGTCTGCCGGGTCGGCGTGGCGAAGTGTTTGTTGCCCCAGCCGCCGCGCCCGCCCCGGGCCACAGTATAGGGCTCGTCGCCGGACATGTCCATCAGAAGCCCGCCGGTCTCCTTGTCCCGGACAAGGGTACCTCTCGGCACTTGAATCGTCAAATTCTCCCCGTCCTTGCCGGAGCAGCGCTTGCCCATCCCGTCCGCGCCGGAACCGGCGACATATTTGCGCTTGTAGCGGAAATCCATCAGCGTGGAGAGGTTGTCGTCCACTTTGAGGATGACATTTCCGCCGCGCCCGCCGTCTCCCCCGTCCGGCCCCCCGGCGGCGATATATTTTTCGCGGTGAAAGGCCACGGCCCCGTTGCCGCCCTTCCCGGCCGCGACGGTGATGGTGGCGGTATCGACAAATGTGACTGCCATAAAAATTCCCTCCGATTGTAGGGGGCGATGCCCACATCGCCCCGCGTCTTTGCCCCGGTGTATGCGGGGCGATGTGGGCATTGCCCCCTACAGGATGCGGGCAAACCCCACCCGCGCAGCATGAATCAAAAAAGCGCCCGAGGGCGCTTTTTTCGTCGTTTATTCTGCGATCTCGTATACGGAGACCTTTTTCCGATCCTTGCCGTAGCGCTCAAACTTCACCGTACCGTCCGCCAGGGAGAAAAGCGTGTCGTCGCCGCCCTTGCCCACGTTGGCGCCGGGGTGAATTTTTGTCCCGCGCTGCCTGACGAGGATGTTGCCGGCCAGGACGAACTGCCCGTCCGCCCGCTTGGCGCCCAGGCGCTTGCTCGCGCTGTCGCGCCCGTTTCTTGTGGAACCGACGCCCTTTTTATGTGCCATGGTTTACACCTCCCTTTTATTTTGGTTGTGGGGGGCGCCGGGAACGCCGCCCCCTACATCAGCGGAATCTATCCGTTGATGGTTTTGATCTCGACCCGCGTATAGGGCTGTCTGTGGCCCTGTGTCCGGCGGTAGCCCTTTTTGGCCTTCATCTTAAAGACCCGAATCTTTTTGCTCTTGCCATTTTTCTGGACTGTGGCGGAGACCGTCGTCCCCTCCAGCGCCGGGGTTCCAAAACGGGAGTCCGCGCCGTCCATGACGGCGAGAACCCGGTCAAAGGTGACGCTGTCGCCCTCCTGGGCGGCCATCTTCTCGAGGAAGACCACATCCCCTTCTGCCACGCGGTACTGCTTTCCGCCGGTCTCGATGATCGCTGTTTTCATAATTTTTGCACCTGTTTTCCCTCTCGGACTCGCTCTCGGGGTGAAGCCGATGGCGGCTTGCTTAAAAGACCCTTTCAAAGCGGCTCAAATAATATAACACAAAGGCGGTGGCTTGTCAAATTTTTTCTTGAAAAGTCCGTGTTCTGAAGATTGCAAGTTTAATTGTCCACCACAGTGTGCATCCCACACAGTGTCCACCCCGGTGATTTTTTGCAAAAAAACCTTGACAATTTTTAGCGGATGGTGTATGTTATCGCTATAAAATACTCGGTAGGTGAGGCTACCGCCGGGATACGGGTTGCTGCCGCGGAATCGTGGAGACACGATGAGAAGGTCAACAGTCCATGTCGAAAACAAGGCATGGAATAACGCAACTTCATCGCCCGGCGAAGCTGAAACTTGTACGATGTGCGCGGATGTTCTGTCTGGTTTTGTCTGCGTGTATAGCTCAAGTCTCTGTCATCCTATTGCGGGTTGTCAGGGATTTTTTATTTTTTGTAGGGGCCGCACACTGGGCGGCCCGCACACAACGCAAAGGTGGTGAGACGATGGAATCGGATGGCAGTATAGGCGCGCCCGGTGCGCGAAGTCAATGGCGGCGGTTTCCGTCTCACAGAATTCGCCGCGCATAGCGCGCGCACTTCCGCGCCCAACTTGAACATACTATACGTTACAAGGAGGGATCGGAAATGGCAAAGAAAAAAGCGATTCTCCAGCCCGCGCTCAGCCGTCAGGAGCGGGTCAAGCGCCGGCTCCTGAACGCCGCGCTCAAGGAACCGGACACTTTGCTCATCCAGTACGACAACACCAACAACGGCTTTGACGAGGAACAGGTCGAGGAGATGCGCGACCAGTACGGCGTCAACCGCATCACAAAGCAAAAAAGCGATCCCATCATCAAACGGTTTTTTGGGGCCTTTGTCAACCCCTTTACCATTGTGCTGGTAATTCTGGCGGTCGTTTCCCTCGTGGTCAACCGGGATGTCACCGCCGCGTCCATTGTCTTTACCATGGTGTTCCTCGCCGCTCTGGTGCGCTTTATTCAGGAACTGCGCAGCAGCCGGGCCGCGGAGAAATTGACCGAGATGGTCGAGACCACCGCCGCAGTTATGCGGACAGTGGAGGACGAGGAGACGGAGGAGGAGCGCTCCGAAAAACAGGAGATCCCCCTCGACGAGATCGTGGTGGGCGACATCGTCCAACTGGCCGCCGGGGACATCGTCCCCGCGGACGTCCGCATCCTGCGCTCCAAGGATCTGTTCATCAGCCAGGCCTCGATGACGGGTGAGAGCGAGCCCGTGGAAAAGTTCTTCTCCCCCGTCCACGGCGGAAAACCCGCCAATCCGCTGGATGTCAACAACCTGGCCTTTATGGGCAGCACCGTCATCTCCGGCTCCGCTACCGCGCTGGTACTCGCCGTGGGGGACGACACGGAGCTCGGCAAGATCGCCAGCCAGCTCCAGGAGAAGGCCCCGCCCACCAGCTTTGACAAGGGAGTCTCCGCGGTCTCCTGGGTGCTCATCCGCTTTATGCTGGTGATGGTGCCCATCGTATTTTTGATCAACGGCTTTACAAAGCACGACTGGCTGGAGGCGCTGCTCTTTGCGTTGACCGTGGCCGTGGGGTTAACGCCGGAGATGCTGCCCATGATCGTCTCCGCCAATCTGGCCAAAGGCGCGGTGTCCATGTCAAGAAAACAGGTCATCGTCAAGGAGCTGAACTCCATCCAGAACTTCGGCGCCATGGACGTGCTCTGTACGGACAAGACCGGCACCCTCACCCAGGATCGGATCATCCTCGAATACCACATGGACATCCACGGCAACGAGGACACACGCGTACTGCGCCACGCCTTTTTGAACAGCTATTACCAGACCGGCCTCAAAAATCTGATGGACATCTCCATCATCGAGCGCGCCCGGGAGGAAAAGGTCATCGACCGGGAGGACGCCTATCAGAAAATAGACGAGATCCCCTTTGACTTTGCCCGCCGGCGCATGAGCGTCGTGGTCACGGACGAGAAGGGCAAGACCCAGCTCATCACCAAGGGCGCCATTGAGGAGATGCTCGCTATCTCCGGCTGGGCCGAGTATAACGGCCAGGTGGAGCCCATGACCGACGCGCTCAAGGCGGAGATCATGGACACCTGCAATGAGTTCAACGGGGACGGCCTGCGGGTGCTGGGCGTGGCGCAAAAGACCAATCCCTCCCCCGCCGGGGCCTTCTCGGTGGCGGATGAGAGCGACATGGTGCTCATCGGCTACCTGGCCTTTCTGGATCCGCCGAAGGACAGCGCGCCGGAGGCCATCGCGGCCCTGCACGAGTACGGCGTATCGGTTAAAGTGCTCACCGGGGACAACGACGCTGTCACCCGCAGCGTGTGCAAACAGGTGGGCCTGGACGCGGGGCACATCCTCCTCGGCAGCGATATCGAGGGGATGAGCGAGGAGACCCTCAAAAAAGAGGTCGAGCAGACGACTGTTTTCGCCAAGCTCTCCCCCCAGCAAAAGGCCAGGGTCGTCACCGCGCTGCGGGAGAGCGGGCACACGGTCGGGTACATGGGGGACGGCATCAACGACGCGGCCGCCATGAAGGTCGCGGACGTGGGCATCTCCGTGGACACGGCGGTGGACATCGCGAAGGAGTCCGCCAACATCATCCTGATGGAAAAAGACCTGATGGTGCTGGAGCAGGGCGTCATCGAGGGCCGGAAGATCTACGGCAACATCATCAAGTACGTGAAGACGACGGCCAGCTCCAACTTCGGCAACATGCTCTGCGTCCTGGTGGCCAGCGCGTTTTTGCCGTTTTTGCCCATGTTGCCCATCCAGCTGTTGCTTTTAAACCTCATCTACGATTTCAGCTGCATCGCCATGCCCTGGGACAACGTGGACAAGGAATTTCTGGCGGTGCCCCGGAAGTGGAACGCCGGCTCCATCGGCAAGTTCATGATATGGCTCGGGCCCACCAGCTCGGTGTTCGACATCAGCACCTATGTGATCATGTACCACGTGATCTGTCCGCTGTTTTTCGGGCACTACAGCGATCTGATCCACAGCGGCGACCTCC
>WQUU01000142.1 GCA_009781925.1 Bacillota bacterium
AACAGCGTTTCGTTGATCTCCGGGAAGTTGAGCAACTCGGAGAGCGTTATGCCAAAGCCCTGGGAGATGCGGTGCAGTGTCCGCAGTCCGGGGCTTTTGGTGTTTCCCCGGATGATGTTATCCAGAGTGGATTGCTTCATACCCGACAATGTGGCCAGTTTATTGACCGTGATGTTCCGCACGGCGCACAAGCTCAGAATTCTCGTGGTTATGACTTCCGAATAGGTCATGGCGTTAACCTCCATTTACCCATGAATGGTTAAGGCCATTTTACCTATTCGTGTCAAAATTGTTACCCGTGTTAGGTTGACTTCCGAGATGCCTCGCTCTATAATTACCCTAATATGGGTAATTCTTAGAAACGAGGATGCCACAATGCTTGGAACAACTGAGACCAGATGCTGCTTTATAAGCGACACCAAGATCCACCCGTCAGTTATGGGGGCCGTGGGAAAGCGCTTGAAAGTTGAGATGAAACCGCTGATCTGGCAAGGCGTTACCCACTTTATATGCAGTACCGAGCTCGGGCTTAACACGATTGCCGCCGCTATGGTGGTCGTATTAAAAAACGACTACCCGGAAATTACGCTGACCTTCGTACTGCCCTCAAAGGAGTACACCGTATTTGGTTCCAAACAGGAACAGGACTATTTTGCGGGTATTAGCCAGGAGGCGGACGAGATTGTTTTCGCTTCAGCGCGGGCCACTGGGCAAAGCGTTCAAAACTGCGAACGGTATATCATGGACAGCACATTGCACTGTATCTGTTACGCGAAGAACCAGACCAGAGCGCGACGGGCAGTCGAATACGCCCGCGGCAACGGAAAAATTATGATCGAACTATAATCATCCTTATGGAGGAACGCAACGTGAAAATAATAAAGTGGCCGCTCATCGGCCTGTTGGCCATGCTCGTAGTGGCCGCGCTACTCTCAATATCCGCCCTCGCCGACCCGGATGGCAGCGAGATTCAGATCACTGATCAGCCCGACCGGCTCATTCTGCAGCTCGGCCCCCAGTGGGCTGGCACGGAGTTCGAGCTGAAGACCGACGCGGGGATCTATCCCGGCACGGTCGTCGTGGATGAGTCGGGGATTCTGCGGATGGATCTCGGCGGCAGCAAGACCTATATCCTGAGCTGTATTGCGGTAAATCCCGCAACGCCGGCGCCGCGTCCGACACAGTCTGAAGAGACGGCGGCGCCACAGCCCACGAATGATCCGCCCGCGTCCGCAGACCAACCCGAAGTCACAGCCTCGGAGTCCGGTATCCCGGCGGGGCAGCTGGCGCTGTTTCTCGGCGGCCTCGTCGTGGCCACCGGCGGCCTGCTCACCATGCGCTATTTCAAACGCCGCCACAGAACCGATGGCGATTATGACGACGAGGATTAAATAATTCCCCAGACTGAGATCGAAAGCGCCTGATATTGTATATTTGAAAATAATATAATAAAATCTCAATTTTATTTTCAAATATGCTTGACATGGACGCGATCCTGTGGTATCATACGCTTGTACCAAAGCTTGCGCTCAGGCTTTCGATACGGCGGAAGGCGCCCCGGCGTCAGACATATCCCGTGGATATGGAATCGTCACGGAGCCGCGCACACTGAGCGGGTCCACACGGCGCAAGCTCAATTGAATATCGTTTTACCCCGAAATTTATTGATTTCGCGGGCGTGTGGGAGACGGAGCAAAAGCGACTCTCGGCGATGTGGCCGGAAGGCCGCTGAACCTTACAGAATCAGGGCTGGCATGATAATCCAGCTTTGGTTCTGTATTGTTTTTAGCGGTTTTCCGGCCTTTTCACGTTCCAAAACAATTGACAACGAGGTGTACAAATTGAAAAAGAATAGAAAAAGTCAAACAACCGGCATGTCCCCAGGCCGCTGCCCCTACTGCGGCAGCTCCGTCGTCCTGCGCAGCGCCGACGGCATCTATAAGGACAACCGCGCCCACACGATGCTGTACGTCTGTTCCAGGTATCCGGCCTGCGACGCCTATGTGCGCGCGATCCCCGGCACCAGGATGCCAATCGGCAGCCTGGCCAACTGCCGCCTGCGCGCGCTCAGGCGGGAGGCGCATCAGTATTTTGACCGGCTGTACCTGTCCGGAATCATGAGCCGGAACGAGGCCTATGAATGGCTGGCGGTCGTCCTGCAAGCGCCGCTGTCCCAGGCGCACATCGGCTATCTAGGGGAGTATTACTGCCAGCTGGTCATTGAGGAGAGCAAGCGGCTGCTGGAGAACAGACACAGGGTTCTAACGGGACGGGTACCGGCGTGCCGGGTCACGGGAGGTGAAGTCAGTGCGGCGGGATGAGCGCAATATGCTGATCGAGGAGAACATGGGCCTCGTCTGCCGGGTGATCCAGGACAAAGTACACGGCGTCCAGCAGATTGGGATATTCACCTATGACGACCTGTTCCAGATCGGCTGCGTCGGGCTCTGCAAAGCGGCGGATACCTATAGGCCGGGGAAAGCATGTTTTTCGACCTACGCCTACAGGCTCATCCGCAATGAGATCTTCGACGCCCTGGAATATGCCACACTGCGCCGCTGCCGTGAGGCGCTTACAGACCCGGATACGCTTCCGGGCTGCGCCATGCGGGAGTTCGCGGACGGTACGCAAGACCTCATGCGCATTTTGGATACCGCGCAGGCGCAAGCCAGCGG
The DNA here is from genome assembly GCA_009781925.1 of Bacillota bacterium. Lineage (GTDB taxonomy): Bacteria > Bacillota > Clostridia > Oscillospirales > Oscillospiraceae > WQUU01. The sequence goes on from WQUU01000142.1 coordinate 2,676, forward strand.
CGTTACCGCCAAGGGTATTGCGGCCATCCGGCTGCTGGCCGACGGTTATACCCACCGGGAGATCGGCCAGCAAATGGGCGGAGTCAGCTCCAATAACGTCTCCGCCTGGGTGGCAAAGGCGCGCAAGTATCTCCGGGCACGGCCGGAAATCGCGGAGTTGGGGGACCCGGCATGAATATAAAAAAAGACCCTGAAAATAAAATTCTCAGGCTGATACGAAACTGGGCCGTACCCATCGGGTGCGGCCTGGTTTTTTTATTTCTGCTGAAATTTGTGTTCTTTATTGGCTACGTCCCCTCAACCTCAATGGAGCCAACCATCAAAGCGGGTTCGCTTATTTTCGGCACTAGGGTGTTGGGTGATCTGAAGCGCGGCGATGTCATTGCCTTTGAACATGAGGGCCTGATCTTGGTCAAGCGGATCGCGGGGATTCCAGGTGACGTGGTATACGCGGGCAATCGGACAATGGTCGTGCCGACCGGCTGTTATTATGTCTTGGGGGATAATACGGCTGCCTCTATCGACTCCCGATATTGGGATGAGCCATTTGTGCCGCTCACTGATGTCATCGCGACGATTTCGGCTTTGCGGGATGCTTAACTATGGTCCTTAACCAACTGTACTTGCTACCCAGCAATCCCTCGAAGTTTTTTGATAAGGCCCAGGCTATCCTCGATTGAACTCAATCCGACTTCAGAAAAATTCCTTGCATACCATAAATATTCATCAAAGTTGACATCATCCCTGCCGGTATCCCCGAACAGAATCAGATCGGCGGTAATATTTAAGGCTTTGCAGATTTTCATTAGGTTCCTCGTTGTTAAGCCATGAGATGCGTTTTCCAATTTAACGTATGTATAATACGACATACCCAATATCTCAGCCATGTCCGTCTGTTTGAAACCCTTTGCCACTCTCAGTCTTTGTAACCTGGCAGCGATGGACATTTGTTCTTGCAGTTCATCCATATTTTTCAATTTTTTATCACCTCGAAAAAATAAGCCGGTAACACGCTTGCAGAATCATTGCTTGCCGTGAACCGGCTTCCTTTTGATTGACTTTTTAATACCCAATTGGTATAATATGAGCAAGTTCTAGGCACTATGCCGTATTTCGATGTACCCTGATGAACGATAGCTTGGCCCCCGCCCCATGCGGTTGGGGAAATATACTTGAGGATGAGATTCGATGCGTCAAATGATGCTCCTGATGATCGAAGATGAAGCGGCGTATCGTCAGGATTTCAAAGAATACATATCCGCGTTAAGCCCTACTTTGGGTTATCCAATCAGTTTTTACGTGGCTGAAGGTGAATCCGAAGGGCTTGAGCTTGTCCAAAAGCTCCCTTTTGACGTGATCATTCTTGACCTAGAACTGCATTACAGCGATGGTGACGGGTTAACTTTCTTAAAAAAACTTATCCGACTGAATCTTCCGGATAAGCCGTACATCGTTGTCACCACATTTAATCGATCTCCATTGGCAAGAGAGGGTGCACGGGAAAACGGGGCTGATTACGTTTTTTGGAAGAAGAAGCAAGATTACTCGCCCAGACTGGTCATGGAACATGTATGTGCTTTTTACGAATACAAAATTAGTGCTCGCCCCAGCGAACCAGCAAAGATTAAAATGGTATCCTTGGAAGATGACCTTAAAATGCGGATCGACAAAATCGGCTTCACCGATGAAATGCTTGGGAAGCGATATGTTATCGACGCCATCACGATTGTGGCAAAGTCAAGTGACCCTGACATCAATCTCCACAGGGATGTTTTCCCCATCATTGCGCGAAATTACAAAAAATCCGTTGGAAGCGTGAACCGAGCCATTGAAACCGCAATCAACAAAGCATGGAGCATCACTGACGCCGATACGCTGGCCGAGAGCTATCCTCTCGTTGTCAGCGGCTCAAAAGGCGCGCCTACAAACAAGGAATTCATTTTTCATTTCGCGCAGCAGATGAAGGATGCGGGCAGGGCGTGACTCTCACATCCATGCCTTGTGTAGAAGGTGACCCATTAGTGTCCCATGACAGCTCTGACAGCAGCAGCGATAAAGGCAAAAAATGCAGCCATACCACAATTCTCCTTTCTCCAACCTATTGGCGCAATTCGGTTTGCGAAATCCGATTTATGGCATTAAGGATATCAAGAAGAGGCGCACATGTGACTCAAAATCCATCGTGCAACGATGTGTAATCGCGTAGATGAGAACGGGGGTACCCAGCATGGATAGAGATTTGCTTCTTGACCTTATTAAATTGCCGGC
>WQUU01000143.1 GCA_009781925.1 Bacillota bacterium
CGGGCCTCTATCAAAAAGATCAAGGGTCTGATGGATCAAACGCCCGAAGTGGTTCCGCCGGAAAATCCCGAAACGCCCGAACACGCCGCCGGCGCGGTCTCTTTCAAAGGTGTCGGCTTCCGGCGCGGGGAGACGCGAATCCTCGATGACGTCTCGGTGGACATCCCCGCCGGGCACACGCTGGCTGTCATGGGCTACACCGGGGCGGGAAAGACCTCGCTCATCAGCCTCCTGTGCCGCTACTATGACTGCAGTGAGGGCGCGATTGAGATCGACGGGCTGGACGTCCGCCGCTGGGATCTGGGCGCGCTCAGGAGCCGGATCGCGGTGGTCATGCAGGACGTGTTCCTGTTTTCGGACACCGTCTATGAGAACATCCTGTTCGGGCACGACACCGACATCACGGGCGCCGAGGCGCTGCCCCTTACAGAGATGGAGAACTGCGCCGCGGACGCGCAGATCGCCCCCTTTATCGGCACGCTGCCCGAGGGCTACGACACCATCATCGGCGAGCGCGGGATCGGCCTGTCCGGCGGGCAGAAGCAGCGGCTCTCCATCGCGCGGGCCCTGCTCAAGGATTGCAGGATCCTGGTACTGGACGACGCCACATCCGCGCTGGACATGGAGACCGAGTATGAAATCCAGCAGGCGGTGGAAAAGCGCCGGGGGGTCACCAAGCTCATCATCGCCCACCGGATCTCCGCGGTCAAGGACGCCGACGAGATCATCGTGCTGGACAGGGGCAGGATCATCGAGCGCGGCAACCACCGATCCCTGCTGGCGGCGCGGGGCTATTATTACGAGACCTTTGTCGAACAATACGGGGAAATCCCCATTTCCGGAGAAGACGCCGAGGGCGGCGTCCCAGACGGCCCGCAGGAATCACTGATTTAATCGTCATTGCGAGGCGGCTGTCCTTGCCGCCGTGGCAATCCAGCCCTTGCGCCGTTCTGGATTGCTTCGCTGCGCTCGCAATGACGGGTTGTATCATTACCCCCGAAGGAGGTTCCCATGGCAATTAATACATTCCGGCAGGATGAGATCACCGAGGAGAAGTTCAGTCTGTCGCTGTCCAGGCGTCTGGTCAAGTATCTGAAAGCCTATAGCAAGACGGTTCTCATCGTGCTGCTGCTGCTCAGTTTTACCCTGGCGGTGGAACTGATCAATCCCTTCTTTCTGCAGATCGCCATCGACCACTATATCGACGGGACAAAGAATGTTCCGGGTTTGCTCATCCTGGCCGGGGGGATGATCCTGCTCAGCGTACTGGCCATGGCCGCGCTCAAAATTTATCAGCGGCTCATGGGCGGAGTCACGCACGGCGTGCTGCGCACGATCCGCCGGGAGCTCTTCAGCCACCTGCAAAAACTCTCCTTCAACTTTTTTGACAACCGGCCCACCGGAAAGATTTTGGCGCGGGTGATCGGCGACATCAATTCCCTCCGGGATCTCATCCAGCGGGGCGTGCTGGATTTGATCCCCAATCTGGTGAAAATTCTGTGCGTCATCGTCATCATGCTCGTCATGAACGTAAAGCTCGCGCTGTACGCCTTTGTGATGCTGCCCTTCCTGGCGTTCGGCATGATCTATATCCAGCGCCACGCGCACCACGGCTGGCGCGCGTACCGCGTGAAGACATCCAACTTGAACGCCTTTACCCACGAGGCTTTTTCCGGCGTCCGCGTCGTGCAGAGCTTCGGCGCGGAGCGGCAGATGAACCGCACCTTTGAGCGGCTGACCGGGGAGCAGCGCGACTCGTTTATGAAGGCCTGCAGATATTCCGACATGTTTTGGCCCTGCGTCGAGCTCAGTTGGGGCATCGGCAGCATTATCGTCTATTGGGCGGGCGTGTGGCTATTAAATGGGCCCGACCCGAATATTACGGTGGGTTTACTGGTCGCGTTCAGCTCGTACATCGCCATCTTCTGGCAGCCCATTATGAATCTGTCCAATTTTTATAACAGCCTGGTGACAAACCTGGCCGCCGCCGAGCGGGTCTTTGAGATCATGGACACGGAGCCGGACATCCGGGACGCAAGCGACGCGGAGGAGCTTCCGCCCATTGCGGGCGCGGTGGAGTTTCGCGGCGTCACCTTCGGGTACGATCCGGATATCCCTGTCCTGAAGGATGTCAGCTTTCAGGCGGAGCCCGGCCAACCCGTCGCGCTGGTGGGCCCCACGGGGGCGGGCAAGACCAGCATCATCAACCTGCTGGGCCGGTTTTACGACCTCCAGGCGGGGCGCATTTTCATAGACGGCCACGACATCTCCAAAGTGACCCTCCGAAGCCTGCGCGCACAGATGGTGATCATGCCCCAGGACACCTTTTTGTTTTCCGGCAGCGTCCGGGACAATATCCGTTACGGCCGTCTGGACGCCACCGACGCCGAAATTGAGGCGGCGGCCAAAGCCGTATGCGCGCATGAGTTTATCATGGGGCTGGAGAACGGATACGACACCGCCATCCAGGAGCGGGGCGGCCGGCTCTCGGTGGGCCAGCGGCAGCTCGTCGCTTTCGCGCGGGCCATGCTCGCCGATCCGAAGATTCTGGTGCTGGACGAGGCCACCTCCAGTATCGACACCCACACCGAGCGCCTGGTGCAGCAAGGTATCCGAAACCTGCTCCGCGGACGCACGTCCTTTGTGATCGCCCACCGCCTGTCCACGATCCGCCAGGCCGATCAGATTCTGGTGATTGACGACGGACAGCTGGTCGAATCCGGCACACACGGCCAATTGATGGACGCGCGGGGCATGTATTACCACCTCTTCATGGCGCAGTTTCGAAACATCGTTCATGCACCGCAAACTATTCCCAACTCACCGTGATTACCGGCTTAATCAAATCCGGCGGCTTGTCTTTCATCAGCAGCAGCGCGTCTTCGACGGATTCCAGGCCTTCAAAGCGGTGGGTGATGAGCAGGCCCGGCGTGAGGCGCCCGGCGAGAACCATCGCGGCCAAACGCTCCATCCGGCGCCGTCCGCCGGGCATGAGCCCGCCCCGAATGGTCTTGTGCCCCATGCCGACGCCCCATTCCGCGCGCGGAATTTTGACATATTCCCCTTCGCCCAGGTAGTTGATGTTGGCGATCGTCCCGCCGGGCACCAGCATCTTCACCGCGTCCTCAAAGGTCTCCACGCCGCCGCCGGCGACGATCACCCGATCCACGCCCCTGCCGCCTGTCAATTTGAGAATCTGTTCGGCAAGGCCGCCGTTTTTGTAGCTGAGGAGATCCGTCGCGCCGTATGCCAGGGCCACGTCGAAGCACTTCCGCCGGCTGCCCACGGCGAAAATCCGGGACGCTCCGCGCAGTACCGCCCCGCGCACCGCCATCAGGCCCACGGGGCCGACGCCGATGACGCAGACCGTGTCGCCGAAGGCGATGTTCGCCAGTTCCGCGCCGTGGAGGCCCGTGGGCGCCATGTCGCTGAGCAGCACCGCCGTAGCGGGCTCCAGGCCGCTCGGCAGATGGGCCAGGTTGCCGTCCGCATCATTGACGTGGAAGTACTCGGCGAAGAGGCCGTCCTTTGTGTTTGAAAACTTCCAGCCGCCCAGCATGCCGCGGTCGTGCATGGAATAGCCCCCCTGGGACTCCGAAGCGCTCCAGTCCGGGGTGATGGCGGGGACGATCACCCGGTCGCCGGGTTTGAAATCCCGCACGAGAGAACCAACTTCCACGACCTCGCCGACTCCCTCGTGGCCCAGAACGAGGTTATGCCGGTCGCCCAGAGCCCCCTCCCAGACCGTGTGGATATCCGAGGTGCAGGGGGCCAGCGCGATGGGGCGGCAAATCGCGTCCAGGGGGCCGCAGACGGGACGCGGTTTTTCGATCCAGCCGGTCCTGCCGATACCCAGCATGGCAAAAGCCCGCATGGCAGTTTGGAGGCGGGGCGATTCGCGCCGCAGGGCGCTTACGTCAGTCTCCATGGTCATCCGGTGTTTGCGGGGCATGGTCACCCGGCGTTTGCGGGGCGATGTGGGCATCGTCCCCTACAGTGGCCTCCGGCAGTTCCATGGAGGACAGGATTTTATAGCTGTCGTACTCGTCCCGGGTCACCGGCGGCGTGGGGAACATGCCGGTGGTCTCGTTTCCCGAGGCCACGTTGGAGATGATCGGGTAGATCAGCATACCCGGGGGGTTGCCGGTATCGCGCTTTGTTTTATCGCTTTTTTTATGGCTGTTTCCGTTGATTTTCAAGTTACTTCACCTCAGTGATAGTTTGCGCTTTAAAGGGGAGAATATACCGCTATCCCTTCAGCAGCCTCGCCATAAACTTCTCCGTTGATAAACTCCCCGAGCGGTTCCAGCGGTTTAAAACCAGCGTCGCGCCGGGGTCTGCTTTCAGATAGTTCGGCATGCCGTAGCAGGTGAGCAAGATGCGAAATCCCATGTCCTCCAGAACACTGTAACTCTCCTCGGAGATACTGCCGAAGGGGTAGGCGAACACGAGCGCTCTGGCGCCGCAGGTCTCTTGGAGCTTGTCCTGGAGCTTTCCGATGTCCTCTGTGAGGGCCTCCCGGTATGCCTCACAGCTCTCGCCGGATCGGATTTTGCAGCCGATGCGCTTGCCTCTGGCGTGGTGCATGTCGTAGCTGTGGTTGCCAATCTCGAACAAACCGCTGTTTTTGAGGCCGCAGATTTCCTCCCAGGTCAGGTAGGAGTAGTTGGGGTTGTCCCGATCCACCGGATTTGCGGAGGCGTGGTCGGCAAAGGAGCCCTCCACGTTCATGACGGCTTTTACCCCCAGCCGCTCCATGATGGGGAGAAGATAGTGCCGTACGCTGTAGAAGCCGTCGTCGAAGGTCACGAGCACGGGCTTTTCCGGCAGAGGGGCGCCGCCGTCCACGTAGTCCAAAATTTCGGCGGCGGAGACGGTCGTGTAGCCCTTGGCTTTGAGATACTCCATGTCGGCCTCGAAGAGC
>WQUU01000144.1 GCA_009781925.1 Bacillota bacterium
GTCAGATCGCGGCTTTGCAAAAAGCCAACGAAGATCTGCATACCCAAATCAAAAAGAACGAAGGTGATATTCAGGCACATAGCGTGCAAATCGCGTCGATCATGAAAACACACGAGCACGGTGTTCTTATGACGCCCACCGACAAACTTATCGTGGATTACGTCTCTAAACCGACCAACCGTCCCGACAGCAATGCGCTGAAGGAAAAATATCCGGCTATATACAAGGATGTTTTGAAGACGTCATACAGCCGGAAGATAAAAGTGACGGTGCAACCAATTTAGGCGATATGGAATCGCCACAACGCAGCAGAGAGGCCATGGGTTTGCTCTGCTTATTTTATTGATAAGGAGTTTTTTACTATGTTCACATGTAAACTACCGTTCCCCGCAGACTGGGAACAGCGTCTGCAAGAAGTCTTGTTGCAGCACAGAAGCCTCAGACACAAAAAGGTATATATTTGTTCGCCTTGCTTTGCGAAATCCTGGGTTGGCGTTTACCGAAATATGCTGGCGTCCAGGTTCTATATGTACTTTGTCTGGCTTCATATGCAAACCGTTGCGGTAGCCCCTCACGGATACATGCCGATGCTTTTTGACGATGACAATACAGCGGAGCGTTTTTCGGCTATGAGTATCGGCGGCAGTATTTTATCTCACTGTTCCGCGCTGTATATCTGCGGTGACAAAATCACCCGGGGTATGCGCGGTGAAATCAAAGAAGCCGCAAAGCGTAAAATCCCCGTTGTGCTTTTCAATCCCGCGCTTAAAGCCGAAGTCATGGACATCCTCGGCGATGTCCGCGGCAGCAAGAGGCGGTTCAAGTTGAATACCGAGCATGAAGAACTGGGGATGAACGCCGAACAACTCTTTGAGGAGGCGCCTGAAAATGCGTAGGTTCTATCAGAAGGTAGATCTGCGTTCACGCGGGGAGATGACATCATTTCTCGCCAGCCATTTCCGGTATCCCACCATGAACAGCTGGAACAACGCCACGTCTTACGCCTGTAACCTCAAGGTAGACAGACTGAGGCTGGATCACGAGCTGGTAATGAAGCTGTTCGATTTGATCCGGGTGCCGGATTTCTTTGATCCGATCAACGACATGGTCCGTGAGTTCGGCGAAGACCATCACTACGCCTGGCAGGCCGGATTCAACGGACGCTCCGGCGGGTATCTGGTTCTGTACCAGAGCGCGCTGGAGAGCAGCGGCTACAAATCATACTGTACCGCCTGCGGGCAGCAAAACTGCAAAAGCGTTGCCGAAACCGGCAACGTCTGCGGCAAATGCGGACAGCCGGCGCGGGTCGATTATGCCAAGCAACACATGAGGATAGTAACATACACGGGCCGCGGCACCGACGACGGTGAAGATTTCAGCGACTGGGAAATGTGTCAGCTCAGAGATCGTGTGCAGCTGGTGCAGGAATTCGACCGGCTGGCCGATTCGATTGTTCAGGAGGCGATCTATATCGCCAACAATTTCAGTCTGGAAGAGGAAACTTTTCTGGTCAAACAAACACGTCAGGTTTTGGTCCCGACCGCCTGACAGAAAGGAACGAGTCATGATATGTGATTTCAAACGCTTACTCTACCCAAAAGTCACGCCGGATTGCTATGACGGCAGTTATGCCGTGGCGCTCTACACGCCCAGCGAAAAGCTGCTGGATACCCAGGGCTATCCGGTACGTGAAGTTAAAGTGGTGGGTTGCTGTCTCCCGGTTGCCGCCGGCCTGAGATTCAATCTGTTCGGCCGGTGGGGCAAAACCGCAAAATTCGGCCCGCAGTTTGAGCTGGATCGGTATGAGGACGTCATCACCCCCGGCAAAGACGGCGTGATCGCTTACCTGTGTTCGGGACTGATCAAAGGAATCGGCCCCAAAACCGCCGAGCGAATCTACAGTCAGTTCGGCGACCGGTCATTGGAGGTGCTGGACAGCAGCCCCGACGAACTGCTTAAAATCCCGGGTATCAGCAAAAACAAGCTGACCAAAATTTTGGATACCTACCTGGCATCCAGAGGCGCCCGGGACATTGTAGCCTTTCTCGCGCCCCACGGCGTCACACCGAACCGGGCCGTGAAAATCTACAAGGAATATGGGCAGCAGGCAATCGAAATCGTGCGGGAACATCCGTACCGGCTGTGCGAAATGGCCGGGATAGGATTCCATACCGCCGACAAGATCGCCAAAAACGTGGGTATGAACCCCTTGGCGCCCGAACGGATCCGCGCAGGACTTTTACAAGTGCTCAAAGACGCGGAAGCGCAGGGCGGCAATCTCTGTTTGGAGAACGGCAAGCTCCTCAGCCTCTGTACGGAACTGCTGGCTACGGAAAGCCTGACCGAACGAATGGCAGCGGAGGAATGCAGCCGAATGCTGAAGGACGGCACATTGGCGGAATGGGGCGGTTTTATTTATCGGTTCGTGACCGCATACGCCGAGCAATCGGTGGCGCGGCGGGTCTGTGAGCTGCTCCGATTCGGTACGGTTTCCTGCCATACCAATCTGGATGTGGAGATCGCCGCGCGGCAAAAGCAATTACAAATTTCCCTGGCGCACGAGCAGCGTCACGCCATCAAAACCAGTCTGACCTCCAACCTCAGTATCATCACCGGCGGGCCCGGCACCGGGAAAACCCTGATCCAGCGCTTCCTGTTGGACATCTACCGCAAGGAACACCCGAACGGCAGGATCGTCTGCTGCGCGCCTACCGGGCGAGCGGCCAGGCGGATGGAACAATGCACCGGCTACCCGGCCTCCACTATCCATAAAGCCTTGGGGCTCCTGGCCGGCGATGACGGCGGCTATTCCGAGCCGCAGAAACTGGAAGCGGACTTCGTGTTGGTGGATGAAATATCCATGCTGGACATCTACCTGGCACGGCATCTGCTGAACGCCGTCCCGGACGGCTGCCAGATGGTACTGGTGGGCGACGCCGACCAGCTTCCCTCCGTGGGCCCCGGCGCGGTACTCAGCGAACTGATTGCCAGCGGCGAGATCCCCGTGGTCAAACTCGACCGGGTATACCGCCAGGATTCCGGCAGCCGGGTCGCGGTCAACGCGTCCCTGATCAGGCACGGCGACAAGCAGCTGGAGGAAGGCGTGGACTTTAAGATTTGCCAGTCCACGGATTTCGACCAATCGGCAGACATCATCGAACGGCTCTATCTGGAAGAGGTGGCCCGGTGCGGTGTGGACAATGTGGCGCTGCTGACCCCGTTTCGCGTCAAGACGGCGACGGGAAGGCAAGCGCTCAACGAACGCATCCGCGCGAAGATCAACCCGCCTGCGCCGCATAAATCGGAAGCCTGCCACGGCAATCGGTTATACCGGCTGGGCGATAAGGTGATGCAGGAAAAGAACAAGGATAACATCAACAACGGGGATATAGGGTATGTCACCGGCATCACCAAAGCGGACGGCGACACGACCGTGACGATCGATTTCGGGGACGGCAGGGTTGCCGAATACGATTCCTCGGAACTTGATCTGCTGGAACTGGCCTACGCGTCAACGGTCCATAAGAGCCAGGGCGCGGAATATCAGTCGGTCATCGTCAATCTGCAAACCGCCCACTACAAATTGCTCAAGCGCCCGCTGGTCTACACGGCCATTACACGGGCAAAAGAACGCGTCGTCGTCGTAGGCGACCGCAAGGCGCTGGCCATCGCCATCAGTACGGTGGACGCCGAGAAGCGCGGCACACAGCTTGCCGCACGCATCCAACAAATATTATCAGGAGGAAAGACTCATGACCATGCTTGAAAAACTCAAAACCCAGCGTGACGCATTGCTCGCGCAAATGGAAACCGGCGAGATCCCGGTTCAGCCAAAACACCTGTGGGCGTATCAGGAACTGCTGTACCGCATCGAAGTTTTCGAGGTGATGCAGATGTTTCACCGCAGCGCGCCCTGTACGACTGACACAAAGGTACTTTGCGGCCATTACCAAATGGTTGACGCGTATGTGCATCACATCACTTTGGAACGGCAGTACGGGAAACCCGCCGATGAAAACCAGCAGAAAAACCGGCAGGCCGCTATCGACAGTCTGCAAAAGGTGAATGAAGACTACCGGCGCCGCTTTTCCAGCTTCCGCCCGTCTACGGCGGAGCTGTACGGCAAGGAAATCGGGAATATGATCCAGTGCGTATTGGTCGCCTGGCTCCAGTACCGAAACTGCTACGTGGACGTCAATGAAATCATGAAGGAGGCGGCAAAATGAACAACCAATCAAAAACCGCGGTCTTACAAATGATCGGCGGGATCAACGCCGTCGAAGGCTTTGACCCGGCGGCGCTGGCGGTGGATTACACCGACCTGAACACAAACGAGACCCGAAAACGGCTGCCGGTCATGGCGCAGATCGCCTGGTTCCGGCTGAAATATCCGGAAGGGCGCATTTCTGTTTCGGTACAGCCCGGCAAAGACTGTTTTATCGCCAACGCCCGGGTTTATATGAATTGCCACGATCCCGTGGACAGCTTTCTCGCCGAGGCTTCGGCCTCCCGCGGCCCGCTGCCGGACAAACCGACCGTGTCGCCCCGGGAATGGGCGCAGACGGCGGCCGTGGGAAAAGCTCTTCGCAACGCCGGGTTCGGTCTGCAGTTCGACGCGGCCGGGGAAAGTTTCGACGACCCCGCCGTGGATGAATTAAACAATCCGGCTGCACAAAAAGAACCCGTTCCCCAGACTGAGACGGAAGGCGACCCCGCCGCTGCGGACCCGCCCGCCGAGCCTGAATCGGCGCCCGAACCGCTGACTTATGAGTCGGCGCAACAGCTGCCCTGTCCGATCAGCAAACACAAAGGGAAGACATTGGGCGACTTGATCCTCGCGGATCCCGGCGCTTTGGTCTATCTGGCCACTAAGTATGCCGGAGACCCG
>WQUU01000145.1 GCA_009781925.1 Bacillota bacterium
TTCCCCTTCAAGCACATTTTACCACAACGCGGGGCTTCCCGCCCCGTTTTCATCCCTATTTGTTCCGCCGCCCTGCGGCGAGATGGAGGTTAAAATGGATATCCTCTTTTTCCAGGCCCTGCTCGGTGCCCTCCAACAGCGCCTCCCACATGTAATTCATAGCAGCGTCCCCACGCAGTTATATTCCGAATAAACCAGTTGCGCCTGGGATACCAGAAAGCTTACAAGATCGCGGCTCAGAAAATCATTTCGATTCTTTGCCCGAAATCCCAGCGCCAGCGTTCTTTGAAACTCCGGGTCGCGTAGTTCATCCATGATGAAGGGGTTCATGCTATAGGTCTCGCCGGAAATCTTGTCGTTTACAAGATTCATCGACTCCGGCTCAACGGATTTCGCGGACTCAAAAGAGCTTAGCAGTTTGCGCAGTTCGGCCTTGGTTTTCACCTGCACGCCGGACGCCGCGGTCAAACGCGTGGAAAAACAATCGTCTTGTTTATTGGAGAGAACAACGTAGGGATATGTGTCCACCGGTCTGTCTTGACGCCGGCGAATCCGAAGCATATCCCATGTAAGCCCTCGTTGAACGGGGGAAACCGCTACTACGATGCCCTCTTCACGTCGGCTGCTTTGAATGTACGCACTGTCGTAATCCACTAGGAATCCATTTTCCACGCTCAACTTGTTCGTGTGAAAGCGGTATTCATAGTTGACCTTGTCGAGCGCGGGCATAGGGAAATCATCTCCCTTTACCCGGTGCCTGTCAATGTTCCAGACCGGGATAAAATCTCGCTTAATGGCGTCGCCGTATGGCAAAAAAGTAATATGAATCTGCTCTCCGCTGATTTCTTTATACGGTGGAATTGTAGGCAAATCAATGAGTGAAATATCAAAAAACTTGTTCAAATAAGCGCAGTTGACCGTCGTCCATGGCACATTATTTTGAAGAAACATACCGTAAAGATTCGCTACCAGATCCATATAGCGTTTGGCGGGTTTCAGGCGGCATTTGAACGGATATTGCTCACCGCCGATACGAAATACACCGTCAAAAATCTGATGATCCAGATCAACCCGCCGGCATTTTAGGTAATCGGCCTCATAAAACACCGTGCCGATGACCGGTTGCTCATTTTCAGCCAATGCGTCCGCCAATTTTCCAACATTGACATTTAGCGATTCGGATTCGCTCGGAATCATTGGGCTTAGGTAGGGATGTCCATTATCTACCTGGGTGCGCCGTAAGACTGTACTACATATGGTATAGGGTTCATAAACGAGCGGTAATTCCGCGCGCACTCGCTCTTCCAGCAGCGCATATTTTCGCTCAGTTTCAGTGTACAACTCCCAAAAGACATCGTTGAGCGCATCTTTCAGAATCGTTTTTTCGTCAAGATCACGTATTCCATCCAGTGTCTTCGTGATAAAGTCCCGCATCTTTAATCCCCTTTATTCCAGTCAAATTCCTTCCCGCAAAACGGAAGAAACAGGAATTTGGAGTTCCCGACCTCAATTCTCATATAAGCGTCCAAATGTTTCGGTGCGTAAACCGCGGCCCCCTCCAGATATGCCAGCCCTTTCGACTCGCCGGGCAGCAATACGGTTCTAAGTGACTTTTCATCATACGCCAAAACCGCGTGCCTGTACCGATCCACCTTATCGTCACCTAAAATTTGTATATCCATGTCGTCCCCGGAACCCAAAAAATTCTTTCCTGGATGGATCAAATACGACCGCCCTTTATTGATCCCCTCAATACATACAAGCCAAGCACAGACATACTGACCCTCGGGGATTTTCAGCATGGCCTCAATCTCTTCCGGCGTCTTGCCGTCCTCTTTGGCCTTCTTTGTCACCAAGCCACAAATGGGGCAGGTGTCGCCATACTTATCTTTATTATATTTGTGGTGGTTCGCGCACTCCCCCAACGGCATGACACTCACTCCCTCATTTACGGCATCCAAATCCCGTCCGACAGCCCCTGCCCCCCCTGACGCGCCTCGCCCTTGATCTCGGCCAGCGCGTCGGCCAGGCGGGCGTGCAGCGCGTGGTTGTCGAACATCTCTCCGTCCAAGCTGTACCGCCGCCAGAGGTACAGCCGAATGCTCTCCCGGCTCATGGCCCCGCTGTTCGCCAGACAGCTCGTACAAAACGCGATGTCCGGCGCTTCGTGCGCATAGGGGTACGCCTCCCGCGCGAAATAGCTCACGATCACCGGCATGAGGGTGTGTTCGCCGATGCCGGCGAAGGGCACATTGAACGGATTGACCGTATCGAACTCGGTCTCCATGTCCTGAAAATCCACATACTTCGTGCGCAGCCGCGAGCCTCGTTTCAACTTAAACCGGCCCAACTCGATCTCGTTTGGCAGGACATTCGTGTTTTCGTCCAGCACGAGGCGGCCCTCATAGATGCTGAAATCCCGGCTTATTTTCTCGCCGCCGAATTGGATTTTCAGCACCGTCCACGCGTCGGTAGCCCGATACGGTACGCTGTCCGGCTTGTCCAACACGTAGACACGCCCGGCGAATCTCACCAGCCCACTGGATACGCCGATATTCATGTTCTGCTCAAACAGCTCACAACCGGCCAGTATGCCATCGCTATATCCGCTGTACCGCGCCGCTTGTTCACTGACGGCGAGATCGCGCATGGATTCCAGAATCTCTTTCCGCAGGGGCGCGGGGTTGAACAGCGGGATCTTGCACTCAAACATAAAGACTTACCTCAATGTAAACCGTCAAAATAGTTGACCATCCAGCTCTCATTTTCAAACGAATGCAATTGCTGCGGCCCTAGCTGTAACTCCTCATTCCTCCGCGCGATGGGCAGCAGCGAGAAGCCCCACTGCCCCTCGTCAACCCACACAAAATAGCACACCTCGCCGTTTTCGATCACGTCCACATTGGCCTGTGGAACGTGCTCACCATAGAGCCTCTCGATCTCCTCGTAGGTCACCCGCCTAAAGTTTGCCGGGTCGCAGGAGATGAGGAACTTATACTTCTCCTTGTCATGGGCGTCGCTGAGCGTAAACTCCACCTCACTGGCGGCAATGTTCCGGGACACATTGCCGGACAAGCGCTCCCGGTCGAGGGAGTGGATCAGCTTGACAAACTCCCCCCGGTGCGTGTACGCCGACAGCACATAGGGGATCGCGGGGCGGCCGTAGTGGATATTCACTTTGGCCAGACCCAAGGTTTTATCCCGCAGATAGCGGATCGCCCCATCCAGACAGGTCAGCTTGAGCCGGTAATTGTCGGCCTGAGGCCCCTGCTCCTGCCGAATCAGCGTGCCCGGCACGTACTCCTTTACCGCGTCCCGGAACAGCCCGATCTTGCAGCTCTGTCCGGTCAGCTTGATGATCCTGTACGCTCCCAGCTGATTCTTCTCGTAGAGCCGCCCGATGAACCGGCGGACAATATCATAGATATCCGCCTGAAAGACGGACTGCACCTGCTGGGCATTGATACCGACGACCGGCATGTGCTTGCGCACTTTCAGCTCACCTTGTGTTTTTGCGGATAGTTTCCAGCGCTGGGCCTCGATATACACCGTGTCCGGCTGCGGCGCCGTCTTCTCTGATGAGACGACGATCCGCAGAATCTGCGCGTTGGCAAAGAACGCTTTTTTCACGCGTTCCGCCAGCATGAACAGGTAGTGGAAGTTGTTATATACCTTGTAATACTCGTCCCGCCCGCTGTACTCGTATTCCCGATACCGCGTCGGGATCACGGCCTCCGCCTGTTTGTACGCTTCTTCGATCTCCCGATAGATCGCGTCGCGGCCCACATCATCGACGGCTCGGTACTGATCGAAGTCGAACGCGGCGCACAGCTCGGTGAGACTCTTGCCAAAGCCGGTAATCTGCCTGGCGGCGTCTATTTTAAGCAACTGCATGATGCGGAAAGTCAGGTTGTTGCCGCCGAAATTGGTATCCCCATTCTCATAGGCGGTTTTAATGTCGATCTCAAAGGCCGCGCGGCCCGTGCGGATACGAAAGGACGCCGAGGACTGGTCGGTCGTGCCGCCGCCGCAGTCCATGATCAAGGCATGGCTCTCGGCGTTTTCCCGATAGGCCTTTTTGTCGATCTGCATCCCGATGATGCTGTAGAGCACAGCGATGCCCTCGTCGAACATCTCGCTCTCCATCAGGTCATACTCGGTGTACAGTTCACGATAAAGCGAGATAAACCGCTCCCGCTGCTTGACGGGATAGGAGAGGAATAACTTGCGGAATCTGCACTTAAACTGCTGCTCGGCGCAAGCGATGATACGATCTAAATAGGCCTTGATGATCTTTTTCCGGGATATGGTCAGCTGGTGGCCGTCGCTGTCCGTGATCGTCTCAAACTCCTCATAGGACGCCGCCCAGCGTTTGATGTCATAGAACACACAGACGCCCTGGCCGAGATAGCCTTGGGCCGTCATGCCGTCCGCGTCAAAGCCGAAACGCCAGGTCACGTGCTCGCCCTCAATCCGCTCCACGCCGATCACGGTGGGCAGGATCGGCGCGACCGCGCCCTCAGGCGAGAGAAATTGGAGGTAGTTGATGTTGTCGGTCTTGAGCAGGCCGGGCTTGATGTATCGCTCAATTTTCTCGTAGAACAGGCGGCTGAGATAGATGCCCGCCGCCGTGTTGGAGGTGCCAAAGTCGATGGCCAGCGGCATGGCCGCGTCTTCCAACACGCAAACCTGGTAGGCCAGCAGGGGGATGACATACGCCTGCGCCTCGGAGGGCAGCTCGGCGGTTCCGTGATACGCCCCGGTCAGCAGATCCGAAAACTTCTGCGGGCAGAGCAGGAGCCGGTAATCCTGGGCGCTGGCTGAGCCGCAGGGAAACTCAGCTAGGCGGGTCAAAAACAGGTCGTCCTCTTGGCCAGGAAAGCTCAGCAGACGGAGCACCGCGCAGATCCCACCGTTTTTGTCCAGCACAAACGCGTTCACGCCGTCCAGCTCCGCCTGATAGCTCACCCGGTAGTCGTCAAAAAAGCCGGTGTCCAGCTCTTGGAACACGGACAGCTTGGAGGGCAGCCGCAGCCGGTTGTAGGGCAACTCGATCAGACGCACGCGCTTCAAGGCCGCCTGCAACCGCTCCATCTTCGCTGGGTCATAGCCGCTCAGCAACAGCCGTTCCCGTGTGCCGCGGAAGGTCATAATGATCTGGATGAGCTCCTCCCGGTCTAGCTGATCATTAGCGGCGTTGACGAGGCCCTCGACCTCACAGATGTCCCGGAGCTGCAGCAGCGTCATCCTGCGCAGGGCCTCGATGCGATAGCTGGCGTTGCGTGTCCTCTTGTTTTGCGGCTCAAAGGTGTATTTCATTGGCCCGGATCCCCCTCGGTTGGCGTTGGCGACGGCACATCAGCAGTAACAGTCTGATCCGGTGACGGCGATGGGGATGGTGAATCGCTCGGACTCGGGCTGGGACTCGGACTCGGGGTAACCGCATTTATTTTGCTGTCGCACAGGTCGATCTTGGCCATCACGTTCGCCAGCGATACGCTGTCCTGGAGCTGGGAATAGATATTCCGTGCCAGAATATACTTCACCTTGGCGTCCACGTAGTTACCCGCGTCGTAGAGCTTGTCCCCGTCAGAGACATACTTGGCGGCGGTCTGTGACTGCGCGTCGTGCTGCGCCTGGGCGTCGGCGAGCGTTTGCAATTTCCCGTTGATCCGGTCTACAGATTTGCTGTCGGACAGGGCCTTGAACCGATCCAGCGCGATCTGGTAATACAGCTTCGCGCCGGTCAGATCGCCTTTTTGAAACGCGGTATCGCCAGCGGCCTCCATATCGGCGGCGGCCTGCATATCCGCCGTTTTCTGCGCGTCCGCGGCCTGTTGTTTCGCGTCCGCGGCCTGCTGCTGGGTATTCGCGCGATCCTGCGCGGCGTACAGGCTCTGCAGCGCGGCAGCCGCCTGGGTGCGCCCGTCAACGTCGTTGATGCCAGTAGCCAACTGCTGGGCCAGTAAATATTTGTTCTCCGCCCCGGTGTAATCCCCGCCCGCCTGCAAGGTGTCGCCCTGGGCGATCAGATCCCGCACGTTGAGATAGTTCCCAACCAGCGTCATTCTGTTTTGAATGTAACTCTGTCCCGCGTTGTCCGTAAAGCGAGATCGGTCCAGCGCCGTCTGGTAGGCCATCTGTGCCCCGGCATAATCGCCGGAGGTGAACAGCTTGTCCGCGTTGGTGACGGCGTCCACAAGCATCTGCCAGTTGCCGATCTTTGTCTGGGACGCCTTGTCCCCCAGTTTATTCGCTAGGGCGATGGCGGAAGCCAGATCGTCACTGGCTTTCGGGTAATTGTTGTCCCCGACATACTCCACCGCGCTCAAATAATTCGCGTTCATCTCCCGGCGCTGACTGACTCTGTTATTATGTATGATGAGCAGAACGATGAGCAGCGCGATGAGCACAATTGCCACTGGAATGGCAATCATCAGAATTTTCTTAAGCTTTTTCCCCTTGTTGGGGTCGATGAAAATCTTGTCTACGAAGACCACGGCGGCGGTATAGTTGTCCATCTCATTGGGCGCAGGGTCAAGCATCAGGCGCTCCAGCCCCTCCACCGCCAGCCTTGGATCATTTTCCGCGCTGTCCAGCGCCGCCCGGATGTCCCCGGCGTCGCAGCACTCCCAGACCCCGCGGGTGAGCAGGGCAAAGATGTCGCCGTCTTTGAGTTTGATCTTTTTGGAGACCTCCGGCGTCACTCTCCCCGGCTGGCCGGCAAAAAGGTAGAGATTGTTGCGCTCCTGATGCCGGGCGATCCGATCAACGGGCAGTTGGCCCCGGCTCGTCATCTCCTGAGACAGGGAATGATCCAGGCTCTCGTGCAACAGCCGCCCCGCCCGGTACAGGTAAAAGCGCGTGTTGCCCGCCCAAGCGTAGCGTACCGCTTGGTAGTTCGTCACCACGACCGTGATCGACGCCTGCATGCTCACACGCCGGGAATTGCGCCGCAGAGCCGCATGTGCGGCCCGCACATAGCGATTTAAAGCATTTTTACTCATAGACGGGTGCTCGTGAAAGGCGGCGATGGCCGCCTGCACGGCGACCCGCGCGCTGGCGGACTCAATCTCACCGGGTTCCAGGCCATCCGCGGCCACATAGCAGGCGAATTTGTCCAACTCCGCCGAGCCGTAGTAGTCGTTATTAAACAGCTTGCTACCCTCAAAAGAGGCAAAAGCCGCGTTAAATTTGGAATTCTCTCTGCGCATGGGCTCGGCTTTCCCTCCTTCTCTATGTATTACGGCTTATCCACGAACACTTTTCAAGCGTTATTTGGTGTGTTGCCAGTATTTTCCCAATCATTTCAGGACTTATAAAGGGAAGAATTCCACGCTCAATCACTGCTTCAGCTAGAAGCTGCATCGTACATGTGTCATGAGAGTCGGATAATGTGTTATAAACAAGGGCAACAATCCGTGCTTCTTGGTCTTTCGTGATAGATGGCTGCTGCTCAAGCGTTATTTGGTACTTTTCCAGTATTTCCTCAATCGTATCAGGACTTATATAAGGAACCCCTACTTCCCGGAAGGGTGATCGGGGCTGACAAATGAATTCGGGCGATTAAGGCGCACACGAACTGTTCCGGTGGTTTGTGTGCGCTTTTTTTGCGCCCGGAGAAAGGAAGAGACACATTGAAAAATCAGGTTTTTCGGAGAATATCCAAAGCGGAAAAACGCCGCCATCTCCGCACTGTACTCGGTCAGGCGTCAAACGGCGTTCTGGATGAAAAAGCGATTGAGCGGATCCTGCGGCAAGTCAATTTCAACAGACAGATCTATGTCTACGCGCCGAAATCTTTTTTCAGAAAGGGGCGAAAAAATGGGTAAGGGCTTCAAAGACCGAATCGCGTTCGAGGTTCTGATGATCCTGGCCGTCCTGCTGCTGTTTTGTCTGATCACACGGGTGTGGCCGCTGGTGTTTCTGGTGGTTCCGGGCATCCTCATCACCGCGCTCAAGCTGTTGTCTTTATCGGGGAAGAGGAAACCCGAATCCACGGGACCCGCTGCCTCACCTCCAGCGCCGCCGCGCCCGGATACGGAGCGGGATGTCGTCCGAATCGCCTTCGGGATCTTACAACGGCGCGTAACCGAGTAGGCCTTGACCAGCTTGTTTACGCTGACTTGGAGAATCGGTCGAATGCCTATTGCCAGGAATTTCAAACTCTCACTGAGGGATTTGATCCTAAAAATGAGGATATGTCTTTTGAAATGATGAAAGCTTTGCTCCCCGTCATAAAAGAGTTTTCTGTAAAATAGACCGGGAAAGGAGAACCGTCATGTCCGGCCACAAAAATAAAATGGCCGACATAATGTGAATTGCCGCCTACAATTTCTTCCGACGACGACAATTTCAGGAATTTAATGAAACATCGTATGCAGTTACTGAGGAATTAGTAGCTGCATATTCATATATACATTCCCACAAAAAGGGGCCGCACCATGGTTACACATGGCGCGGCCCTTTCGCGTCTGCATGGGAAGGGGGTGATTCCCATGTAATCAATGTGTTTTTTCAGGTTTCTTTCAGCAACACCCAAAAAACACATGCCATCGTGGCATGTCGCTTGTCGGCCCTCTTGTGTCTTCCGGGATGGCATGGCAAGGAGCCATGACACATGCACATACCACCCCGATTTACCATTGAGGACGACGACCTGATCCTACTCTGGCGGTTCTCTGACTGGATCGAACAGGTTGTCACGCACGCGAGTACCGAATATCTCCGCAGTCAGCGATTCCGCAAGCAAGAAATCTCTCTGGAGGAGGCGCCGCAAGAGAAGCTTAGTTACGAGGAGAACCTGCCGGCGATGGAGTTCGAGTTCACTGATGGCAGACTCTCCGAAGCGTTTGATGAGCTTAAACAGCTGCGCCAACAGATTCTGACTTTCAGATATGTTGACGGCTTGTCCTCATCGGAGATTGCGGATAAACTCGGATGCCCAGTTGATACTGTGTATTCGCAGAAGAGCCGGGCCCTAAAAAAGCTGCGGGATCAGCTCATTGAGGAGCACAAAAACCATGGAAAGTAGACGTTTTTCCATCATTTTGCGGGACGCTGTTTGCGGGGACCCGGACGCCGTCGAAGCGATCCTGTCGCGCTATAGCCCGCTGATCAGGAAATATAGCGTGGTAGACGAAAAATTTGACGACGATCTGTGGCAGTACATAGTCTTGCGCGTCATCACGCAGCTCCCAAAATTTGACCTGAAAAAATTTTTATAAATTTTTTTCAAAAGTGTCAGATTTGCAGATTTTCAATCGCTTTTACTTAACGAAGGCATCCAACAGAACCTTGTAAACTTCATACCCTCCCTCAATCCAACCCCCATGGGCGAGCGGCTATCCCTCCGGCCGGCAACCAGAGCCATGAGCACAGAAACGCGGGCGGCACCCGCGTGCGCCAAGACCCTGTGGGGCTATTATGGGACTTCCGCCTGGCTCTCTTCACAGAAAGGGGCGGCTCGGCATCAGTATGCGGGGAGAGCGCGTAAGCGCGTCTATGGCCTGTTCGCCACAGGCGTTGAGGGGGAACTATCTAATAAAAATTTGTTATTAGGTTCATCCTTTTTTTTGAAAACCATCTTGCCCCGACACCGCAAAGCTAGTATACTAACCTTGTAGAGTTATTCCAGCGTGCTACTTGGTTGTCGGGCAGTGAAAGGAGGAAATATATGCACCCCGACAACGCTATCGAAATTACGGCATCGTCAGCCAGATCATCAAATAACAAGCGTACCTATACCGTCATCGAGATCGCCACCCTGCTGCAAATCAGCAAGAGCAAGGCCTACGAATTGTGCCAGCAGGGGTTCTTCAAGACTATAAAAGTCGGACGGTCGGTTCGGATTTCAAAGTTGTCGTTTGACGAATGGCTAGACAGTCAATAAACGATAAAGGAGCACGTTATCATGGCAACAGTTATTCGCAGAGGCAAACGCTTTTCAGTCGTATACATTGTGAATGGAAAGCAAAAGTGGGAATCTTTCAAGACGCAGGCGGAAGCGGACACCCGGAGGCTGGAAATAGAGTACAAGCAGAGTACAGGCACCTTCGTTCCGCCCAACTCGATTATTATGGAAGATTTCCTGGATGAGTATGTGGAAATTTATGGCGTCACAAAATGGAGCCATTCCACTTACTCCAGCAACACCGGATTGATTCGCAATTACATTGTTCCTCTTATTGGCCAATGGAAACTGAAAGACGTCACTACAAAGAAGATGGATTCATTTTTCACGAAACTGAAGTCTCAGCCAGCAGTACCCCTTAGGGGGCGGGGCAATCAGGGGTTGATTTCCGACCGAAACATATATGATATCAACCTGCTGCTGTCAAACGCTTTTGACAAAGCTGTTGATTGGGAGTATGTCGGGAAAAACCCCATCACGCGCAATGCTTGCCCTGACCGGGAGAATAAGCCGCGCGATATTTGGGATCCAGACACCGCAAAAGTGGCGCTTTCTGAGTGCAAAGAATTGATTCTCCTCACTTGTATGCACCTGGCCATTGCCTGTTCTATGCGGCTCGGCGAAATTACCGGCCTGCGCTGGCAATTTGTATCGCTGGGTGATATTGGCGACAACTTTGAAGACGCAGTGTTACAGGTTGATGCTCAACTCCAGCGTATTGAAAAGAAGACATATGAAATCCTACAGCGCCGTCAAGACCAGGTAAAGTATGTTTTCCCTTCGTTCAAGGAGACATCGAACACCATTTTGGTTTTGAAAACCCTAAAAACCAAGTCCAGTGAGCGGGTCATTTGGATTCCACCGACTACCGCAGCGATCCTCTGGAAATTAAAGCAGCACCAAGAGGAACTAAAATCCGTCCTTGGAGATGAGTATCAGGATTATGACATGGTCATCGCTCAGGACAATGGTCGGCCGATTGAGGGGGGCAACATCTCTGAGATGTTTGCTAACTTTATCGAGGAAAAGGGGTTACCAAAAGTTGTTTTTCACAGCTTGCGCCACCTGAGCACGACGGTGAAGCTACTGATCAGCAAAGGTGATGTGAAGTCCGTGCAGGGTGAAACTGGGCACTCGCAGGCCAAGATGGTCATGGATACATATGCACACATTTTGGATCAGAACCGCCGCTCCATGGCAAAAAAGTTTGAACGGTCATTTTATGGCGGCAACGATGACCGCAACTCAGAAAGCTCGCTTGAACAGGTCATTGCACAGTGTCTAAAAAATCCGGAGGCATTAGAAATCCTCAGAAATCTGTTGGCGGTGAAGCCGGCTCAAGGCTAAAGGAAACGGCTATTAGCAGATTCTATCGAAACGCCTTTAAGGCCGTTAGCAGGTTTGCTTTTGGAATTTGCCACTGACTGCTAACACAGAGCCATTAGCAGAATTATTAAATTCATTAGCAAAATGGCTCGACCGAACCGCTGACCTTCCGGCAGACCTAATGATACTTCGTTCAAAATCTCATCATTTCATTTTTTGTTTCTTTTTGTAGGCAATAAAAAAGAAACGCCGCAAACCATTGGTATTACAGCATTTCTTGGAGCTTTGTGGTGGGCCCTCAGGGATTCGAACCCGGGGCCAATCGGTTATGAGCCGACCGCTCTGACCAACTGAGCTAAGGGCCCACAAAGAGTTGCTAACGCCTTTTTGGCCTCTTTTAGTTTTCGGACCAGCCGGTTATGAGCCGGACGCTCTAACCAACTGAGCTAAGGGCCCTTGTGTCAATCAAATGATATTGCCGCCACGATATTCGTGACGGCAATACCGCGCTCTGGCTCCCCCTGTTGGACTCGAACCAACGACCCTGCGGTTAACAGCCGCATGCTCTACCAACTGAGCTAAGGAGGAATATGGGGGCCTTTTCGGTGCATAAAAGACCCTTTGTGTTGGCACTGACCTATTTTTCCGGGCCGTCTCCAGCCAAGTATCTTCGGCACAACTGAGCTTAACTTCCGTGTTCGGAATGGGAACGGGTGGATCCTCAGCGTTAAAAGCACCAACTGTGTAAATGGCTAAGCCAAATACTACAATATTTTTTTGCCCTTGTCAAGGGGTGAAAACGTCAAATTTGGTGACCCGTAGGAGAATCGAACTCCTGATTGCGGCGTGAGAGGCCGCCGTCTTGACCGCTTGACCAACGGGCCGAAAGGGCAGGTAACAACGAACAGT
>WQUU01000146.1 GCA_009781925.1 Bacillota bacterium
GCAGGTTTACGGCGCCGGATAGTATGTAGGGATGCCAAAGCGCGGTGACCTTCCCGGTCGGCAGCTCGTCCCAGTTGATGATATCTTCCAATAGCTACCTCCGCTGTTTTAATCGGGCTCGTTATGTCATACGTCTGCGATGCGGATATATCAAGACTTTGCCGGACACTCTTTTATTATAGCCCTGTTATTTCTGTCAAGTCAAGCTAAGAAAGGTTTCGCGCGTGCCCGCGCCAGAGCAGAGCCGTAAAGAAGCTGCTCATAATGCGTTTTTCATTCAGCCAGCCGGATTTCCCCGGCTGATATTTTTATTTACCCAAAAACTTGCTGTCCAGATCAATCGGGCTCCACACCTCATATCCGCGCCTCGCCATGCTGAACAGCTTGAACGCGAGCAGCGGCGGCGGGACGTACAGTTCGCGGGCCGAGGCGAAGAAGTCCGCGCCCTCCGTGTAAATGGCCTCCAGCACATCGGTATCCTCCAACATAAAATCAGCCGCGAACAAATTGGCCTGTTGCTCAGTGCGCCCGGAATTATCCCACATGTTGAAGTCCCGCAGCGCCTGTATGGGGCTGCTCGTGATCACGTCCACATGAATAATCAGATGGGCGACCTCATGGCCCGCTACGATCCGCCGGTCATCTTTGTTAAGACGCCCGTTGATCACCGCGTACTTGGTGCGGCTCAATATGGTGCTGTAACCTTTCAGACCGCCGCGCTCGTACTCATAGGAGATATGCGTCACAGCCCCGATGCAGTCCAAAAGCTCAAAGGGGTCGTGCGTTTTGTATTTTTTATGCATCCTCTCTGCTTCCTCGAAGATGTAGTCGCCCTCCAAGGCGAACACCCCTTTCCGGCAAAATCGACACGACCCGAAAACGGCGATAACAAAGCCGGGATGAACGGTCTGCCGTTCGATCCCGACGGTTGTCGCCGCTTTTTTATTCGCCGGCCGTATCCTCCGTGCGGAGGTATTTCCTTGGGGTGAATTTTTTCGCGCGCTGCTTTGAATCTAAATAAAGCTGCTGGATTTCATGTACGAAGGCGAGCTCGTCGTCCTCGGATAGATCGCCGCCCGCGAACAGCGCCGACGCCTGATCCAATATGCTCTGCGCCTGTATCTCTCCCCGGCGCCCGTATTTCTCATAGGCTTCCGAAAGGAATTCTTCGTTCTCGGTCAACAGCGTGTCCACGCTGGTCTCCAAGGTCTCCGCCAGTTTGGAATATATCCCCCGGTTGCGCGGATATCGGTCGTACTGTTCGTAGTTAATTATTGTTCGCGTGGAGACGCCGACGGCTTTGGCGAGGTCTTCCTGCGTCATTTTTCTTTGGATTCGTAAGGTCTTTACCTTGTCACCGAATTTCATAATCGGATCGCGCCCTTTCATGTGAAATATAAATTCAGTATTTTTCTAAAATAGGGCTTGAAATCTGAATTTATATTTCATATAATACAGTCACGGAAACTGAATTTCATCTTTATTATACATAATCTGAAAGTTATTGTCAAGAGGAAAATTCAGGAATTCAGAAATCTATTTTCATTACAGGAGGTCGTTTATGGTGGATGGAGGCATGGTCATGAGCCGCGCCGTGCAGGTGCAGGACTGCGGGATGCCGTTGGCAATTGGGCCGCCGAGCTATCATTTGCGAATGAGATGCCCGGTGTGCGGGCACCGGGCCTTTGATCTCTCAGACCCACCCCATGAGATGTTTTGGGTGGGTCTTAAGTGTCCCAATTGCCATCATGTCGTGGATATCCCATGCCCGCGGGGGCTGTTGACAACTGAATAGTATCCTGATGATCAGGACGCGCACTTTATCTACCGAGCAACGGGGCCGGTAACCGCACAACGGTTACAGAAGAACTACCAAATAGCCGGAGTGAAGCAAGGAATTGCTTTGCCCCGGCTTTTTTGTTGCCCGCCGTTCCTTGCTTCGCTCCAGGCGAAGAAAGGAACAGCGAACATGAAGTACGAGTACAAAGGCGTCACAGGCAAAACCGCAATCGAGGTGGACGAGCGTTATTTTGAAATCCTCGTCGCGCTGGACAAGGGCGAATCGAATAACACGCACAAGTATAACCGGCACAATCCCGCGTCGCTGGAGGACGCGGATTACGAGGGCGACTGGTTCGCGGACGATACCGACATCCTTGGTGATCTGATCCATGCGGAAAGCATCGAGCGTGTCCGCGCCGCGCTTCCGCTCCTCACCTCCGATCAGCGGGCGCTCATCGAGCGGCGGTATGCCGATAACGTGAAGACCATTGATATTTCGCGACAGGACGGCGTTTCCGAGGCGGCGGTCAGGGATCGCCTCAAGAAAATATATAACCGTTTGAAAAAAAGTTTGAATTGAGGGGCTTCGATTATGCCTTCCGACTGGCTATATAGTGGAGGCCAAAACAATCACGCCTTCGGAAAGGACGGAAAAGGCAATGAAGCACAGACTGACGATCCGCGTTTCCCGTGACCCGCCCAAAATGGCGCTCGTGCGCTGCAGGCAGGTGTCGGTGCGGGAGCGGTTCCTCCGATGGCTGTTCGGCGAGAAGCGCAGGGTGACCGTGATCGTCCCCGGCGACAGCGTCGAGACCGTGTCCATCGAGGAATTGCCGGGAACGCCGAAAGGAGGAGGTGAAGCCGATGGGTAAGCCGGCCATGCCGGTTAAGGCCACCCCCTACCGCCACCAGCAGGAGGCTTTCGAGGTCGCGCGCCTCCTGTTCGGGCTGACGGACGGAGGTGATCGCCCTCCCATTTCCAAAGGATGCGCTTATCTGATGGAAATGGGATAGCCCGGAACAGGCAAGACGATCACCGCCATCGGGATCACCGGCGTGCTGTATCTCTCCGGCAAAATTCAGCGCGTCCTCATAGTTGCCCTGCTCTCGATCCTCAGCGTGTGGGATGAAGAGTTCCGGAAGTTCGCGGCATTCGATTACACGCTGTCGGTGCTGACCGGCACCGGCGCGAAAAAAGCAGATACCTTACGGCATATGTCGGGAGCCTCACTACAAGTGGCCGTCGTCAACTATGAATCGGCATGGCGGCTGGAGACGGAGATCACAGCATGGCATCCCGACCTCATCATTGCCGATGAAGGCCACAAAATCAAAACCCACAATACCCGGCAGTCCAAGGCGATGTACCGGATCGGCACTTTCGCAAAGTACCGGCTCCTGCTTACCGGCACCATCATCACCAACAAAGCTATCGACGTGTTCAGCCAGTACAAATTCCTGAGTCCGGCCATCTTCGGAAACAGCTTCTATGCTTTCCGTAATCGGTACTTCGATATGGTCGGCTATGGCAACCACACGCCGGTAATGAAGAAGTCGATGGAGCCGGAACTCACCAAACGGCTGCACAGCATCGCGTACCGGGCGACGAAAGCCGAGTGCCTCGATCTGCCGGCCGTCACCGACATCATCCGTGTGGTGGAACTGGAGCCCAGCGCCATGAAGGTATACCGCGATCTGGTGAAAGACAGCTTCGCCGAGCTCGGCAAAACCGAGGTCACCGTCACGAATATCCTGACCCGGCTTTTGAGGCTGTCCCAGCTTACAGGCGGGTTTCTTGGCGACGACGGCAGCGCGCAGGCGATCAGCGCGGCAAAATTAGCTGCGCTGGAGGACATCATCGACGAGGCCCGGCAGGAGAACAAAAAGCTGGTGGTGATCGCACGGTTCATCCCCGAGATCAAAGCCATCCGCAAACTGCTGGAGAAGCAGAGCATCGACTACTCGTGCATCACCGGCGAAGTTAAAGACCGTGAGGTGCAAATATCCCGGTTCCAGTCCGACCCGGAAGTTCAAGTGTTTATCGGCCAGATCGCAACAGCAGGGTTGGGCATCACGCTCACCGCCGCCAGCACGATGGTGTTTTACAGCACCGACTATTCCATGTCCAACCACGAGCAGGCCCGTGCCCGCATCCACCGCGTCGGCCAACATGAAAACTGCACCTACATTTACCTCGCCGCCAAAGGCACCGTCGATGAAAAAGTGCTGAAGGCGCTGCAAAGCAAAGCCGATCTTGCCCGCTCGCTGGTGGATGATTACCGGCACGGCCTAAACCCATTTTCATGAAACGGAGGTTTTTTATTGGAAAACGAGACCATGTTTGAACTGGCCGATGAGCTCAAGCGCCTCCGCGATCTGAAGGCGGACTTGGAGGCGCAGGTCAAAGATGTGGCCGCCCAAATCGACGAGACGGATTACCGCCTGTCGGAACTCATGGCCGAAACCGAAACGCAGAACTTCACCCGCTCTGGGACAATGTTCAGCCTCATCACCAAGACCCGCGCCTCGGCGGTTGCCGATTCCAAAGAGGAACTCTACACCGCTCTGAAATCCAACGGCTACGGCGACCTCGTGTATGAGACCGTCAACGCCAACTCCCTCTCCTCGTTTGTCAAAGAGCAGATGGAGGAAGAGGGCGAAACCCTCGGCGGCGAGCCCGCGCTTCCCGTCTGGCTGATCGGGCTGGTCAACGTATATGACAAGACCACGGTCAGCGTCCGCAAAGCTACAAAAAAATAGAATTTGGAGGATCGCGATTATGCCTAACAAAGAACACAGCACCCGGACGCCGGGCGCGCTGCAGACACAGCAGTCAGGGTTCATGGCTCTGGCCGACAACGATTTTGGCGGCATGATGGCCGAGGAACTGGACGGACTGGACGTCAGCTTCGAACGCATCAAAATCCCGTCCGCCGGCAGCATCACGTTCGAGATGCCCGGTGAGGATGGCGAACCCGATGCCGTCAAGGAGTTTTCTGCGGTCATTCTGTTCCACCATCCGATGCTCTGCTACTACAAGACCAAGTACACAGGCGGCAATAACCCGCCCGACTGTGGCAGCTTCGACGGCGT
>WQUU01000147.1 GCA_009781925.1 Bacillota bacterium
CCTGGGTGCTGAACACGGCGTAGATGTCCGCATGCAACGCCTTGCCGCTGAGCAGCTCGAGGGTTTTGACAAGGATGGCGCAGCCGGGGACAAAGCCGGAGGGGACTTTCAAACTCGGCGGAGGGCCAGCCATAGCGGTCGGCCCCAACGTGAACCGGGCGCTGTACCGGAAGCTCGTGAGCCTCTGCAAGGAGCGGGACATCCCCTATCAGACGGAGGTGCTCGCCGGTCACAGCGGCACGGACGCCTGGGCCGTCCAGGTCAGCCGGGAGGGGGGGCGTACGGCGCTGATCTCCCCGCCGATCCGCTATATGCACAGCCCGGTGGAGACAATCGACCTCCGGGACACCGCGCGCTGCGCCGAGCTCCTGGCGGCGTTCTGCGAGGCCTACGGGGATGAAAGTTAATTGCCCGTCATTGCGAGCGCAGCGAAGCAATCCAGAAAACTGTGTAGTTTCTGGATTGCCACGGCAGCAAGGACAGCCGCCTCGCAATGACAATTCATAAGGAGATATTGTAATGTTGATTGACACTTTAAAAACTCTCTGCTATTTGAGCGGCGTCTCCGGCGCGGAGGACGAGGTGCGCGACTACATCCTGGAGCGGGTCATGCCTCTGGCGGACGAAGTGCGGACGGACGCCCTGGGTAATGTGCTGGTCTTCAAAAAGGGTGCAAAAAGCCCGGAAAAAAGCCTCATGCTCTGTGCCCATATGGACGAAGTGGGCCTCATTGTCACCCATATTACGGATGAGGGCCTGTTAAAGTTCGACTTTGTGGGCAGCGTAGACCGGCGGGTCGTCCTGGGCAAGCGGGTGTTTGTGGGAAAAGATCGCGTCCCCGGCGTGATCGGCGTCAAGCCCACGCATCTGCTGGAGAAGGACGAGAAAAGCGCCGTGCCGAAACTGGATGCGCTCTTCATCGACATCGGAGCCGAGAGCCGTGAGGAGGCGCTGAATTTTGTGGGCCTCGGCGATGTATGCGTCTTCGACGACAACGTGATGGAGTTCGGGGACGGCTACCTCTCCGCCAAGGCCATCGACGACCGGGTGGGCTGCGCCGTATCGCTGGAGCTTTTGGAGGAGGAGCTGCCCCGGGACGCCTGGTTTGCCTTTTCCGTTCAGGAGGAGGTGGGTACGCGGGGGGCCTATACTGCCGCCTTTGCCCTCAAGCCGGACATCGCCGTCGCGCTGGAGGGTACCACGGCGGCCGACCTGCCCTCCGTGGAGGAGTTTAAACAGGTGTGCAATCTGGGCGGGGGGCCCGTGCTGCCCTTTATGGATCGGGGGAGCATCGCCAATACCGCGCTGAGGAATCTGCTCATCTCCGTTGCCGAGAAAAACGGTATCCCTTGGCAGACCAAGCGGCTCATCGCCGGGGGCACGGACGCCGGGGCTATCCAGCGTACGGGAGAAGGCGCGCGTGTGGCGGGCCTGGCCGCGCCGGTGCGGGGGATTCATTCGCCCATCTGCGTGGCGAAGATTTCGGATATGGAGGACATGCTGCGCCTCAGCAGGCTGTTTTTAAAGGCGAGCGTGGAGTTTTAGGATGATTGACATAATTTGCGATGATCTCTTGAGATTGGCGGATGAAGTTGAGCGAAAGCTTGAAAAACGCTTTCAAGAGGTTGACATAATATCAAAAGAGAACACGGCGCGGGTTCTGAATGCCTTCCACACCGAGCGGGTGTCGGACAGTATGTTCGCCGGCGTCACCGGCTACGGTTACGACGACCCGGGCCGGGAGGCGCTGGACAAAATCTACGCCGGAATCTTCGGGGCTGAGGCCGCGCTGGTGCGGCTCCAGTTTGTGAGCGGTACACACGCCATCGCAGCGGCGCTCTTCGCCGCGCTGAGGCCGGGGCAGATATTGCTCTCCGTCACCGGCGCGCCCTATGACACGCTGCGCTCCGTCATCGGCATTCAGGGGGGCGCCCCCGGCACGCTGAAGTCTTACGGCGTCGGCTATGCCCAGATAGAATTAGGTTCCGACGGCGGTGCGGATTTAGATGCCATTGCCGCCGCCCCATGGGAGGATGTGGGCGCGGTGCTGATCCAGCGATCCCGGGGTTATGCCGCGCGCCGCGCGCTGACGGTCGCGGAGATCGGGGCGCTGGCCGCGCGGATCCGGGCGGTCAATCCCAGGATCAACATTGTGGTGGACAACTGCTACGGCGAGTTTACCGAGACTTCGGAGCCGGCCTCTGCCGGCGTGGACTTATGCGCCGGGTCGCTCATCAAAAACCCAGGCGGGGGTCTGGCGCCCGCCGGGGGCTACGTCTGCGGGCGGGCCGATCTGGTGGAGGCGGCGGCTTGCCGCCTGACCGCGCCCGGCATCGGCCAAAAATGCGGGGCCACGCTGGGGCAAAACCGGCTGCTGTTCCAGGGGCTGTTTCTGGCCCCGCACACGACGGCACAGGCTCTGAAAACCGCCATTTTCGCGGCGGGGATGCTGGAGGCCCTGGGCTATCGGACATCCCCGTCCGCGCTGGAACCCAGGAGCGATATCATCCAGGCGGTGGAACTCGGCAGCGCGGAGAAACTGGCCGCCTTTTGCCGGGGGATCCAGCGGGGCGCGCCGGTGGATGCCTTTGTCACGCCGGAGCCCTGGCGGATGCCGGGTTACGACTGCGACGTTATCATGGCGGCGGGGGCCTTTATCCAGGGCGCGTCGATTGAGCTGAGCGCCGACGGCCCCATGCGGGAGCCCTTCCGGGCGTACCTGCAGGGCGGGCTGACTTACGAGTCGGGCAGGCTGGGGATTTTGACGGCGATCGCGGGGATGGAGGAGGAAGAGACTGCACATCCGTAGGGGCCGATGCCCACATCGGTCCGTTTCCCGGTACATCGGCGCGATGAGGGCATCGCGCCCTACAACGGATCCTCCCACATATCGTCCAGGCCTTCCCTCATAGACTAGCCGTGGGCGGGCCATCCGCCGCCCGTGGGATGTGTAACGCGTGAGGCGAAGAAAGCGAGTCCGTACAAAATACCGGCGCAGACCCCATTTTTCCCCTGGGCTGCGCCTGCTGAAGCTGTCAAAGAAAGCGACCGGGGCGTTGCTGGTTGTGGCTGTGCTTGTGCTCGGCTGTTTCCTGGTGGCCGGAAATCTGGGACAGGTGTCCGGCGAGGTGGCTTTGACAGAGGCCAACGACCTGGTGACCCGCCGCGTCACGGACGCGGTCAATTTGCGTATCCAGCAGGGAGGCTTTGACTACAGCGACTTTGTGCGCATCGACCGGGACGCCGCGGGCAACGTCACGGCCATCACCACCGATACCGCGAAGATTAACCTCCTATCCGCCGAACTGTTGAGCGACATCGTGGCGGCAAATCAGCAGAACATGATCGAGATCGGCATCCCGCTGGGGACACTCACGGGGACGCAGCTTCTGTTGGGGCGCGGGCCCAATATCCATGTGAAAGTCTATATGCTCTCCAACTCCACCGCCACCTTCCGCAACGAGTTCAGCGACGCCGGAATCAACCAGACCAAGCACCAGATTTTGTTGGACGTATCCGTAAATATCCGCATTATGATCCCTTGGAAGACGATCAAAGCCACCGTAAACAGTGAGGTTCTCCTGGCGGAGACAGTGATCGTGGGCAAAGTGCCGGAGACGTATGTGAAGGTGGGGTAGGGGGATTGATGACGTTTTGGCGGTGTGCGGCCCCTACGAGAATTGAGGAAGGAATAATCCTTATGGACTACGCCGAAGAGATCGCCGAACTCCGCGGGATCATCAACGCTCACGCCCGCAGCTACTACGTGCTGGACAAGCCCACCGTCAGCGACTTTGAATACGACGCGCTCATGCGGCGGCTCATCGCACTTGAGACCGAGCACCCGGAGCTGGTGACGCGGGACTCGCCGACCCAGAGGGTGGGCGGGCCGATTCTGGAGGGCTTTGCCTCCGTGCGCCACGAGGCGCCGCTGGAGAGTTTGAACGACGTGTTCTCCTTTGAAGAGCTGGACGCCTTTATTCGGAGAGTACAGGAGAGCGTTCCGGAGGGAGCGGGGGGCGTCGCGTTCGACGCGGAACCGAAAATTGACGGCCTGTCCGTGGCGCTGGAGTATGAGAACGGCGTCTTTGTCCGTGGCGCGACCCGGGGAGACGGAGTCGTCGGCGAGGACGTGACGGAGAATCTCCGTACCGTGCGGAGTCTGCCGCTGCGGCTCATGAACGCGCCGGAGCGCGTAACCGTCCGGGGCGAGGTGTATATGAGCAGGGCAGTTTTTGCGGAGTTAAACGCAAAGCGGGAGATTAGCGGCGAGGCGCTCCTGGCAAACCCCCGCAACGCCGCCGCCGGGGCGCTTCGGCAGAAGGATCCGAAAGTCACCGCCGCGCGGAAGCTGGACATCGTGCTGTTCAATATTCAGGCCGCGCGCGGCGCGGCATATACGACCCACACCCAGACGCTGGACGCCATCCGGGACATGGGCTTTCCCACAGTCCCCTATACAATCTGCCACAGCGCGGAGGATTGCCGCGCCGAAGTCGCGCGCATCGGCGAGAACCGGGAGAACTACCCCTATGACATCGACGGAGCCGTCATCAAGGTCAATGATCTGGCCCTGCGCGCGGCTCTGGGCAGCACGGCCAAGGCTCCGCGCTGGGCGGCGGCGTATAAGTATCCGCCGGAGAAGAGGGAGAGCCGCGTCCTGGACATCGCCGTGCAGGTGGGGCGAACCGGGGTACTGACGCCAAAAGCCGTGATTGAGCCCGTGCGCCTGGCGGGCACGACCGTCACCAACGCCACGCTGCACAACCAGGATTTCATCGACAAGTTGGATGTGCGCATCGGCGACACGGTGCTGGTGCAGAAGGCGGGGGAAATCATCCCCGAGGTGTTGGAG
>WQUU01000148.1 GCA_009781925.1 Bacillota bacterium
GCTGCGCGCGCCGCCGCTTTTATATAGAGGGGCTGCCCGAACCTTGGGCAGTCTTTCTATTCGTTTCCAATTCCCTCTTATTATAGCATTGTCACGGGGTATCTTGCAAGGAGAAGTTCCACCACGACCCGGATTTCATGGATTTCTAATATTATTCTAACCCATTTATCTTGACGTTTGACCCATTTCGCGATATGATAGAGTAAATGGACAAACCTCCGGGGGTGGGCTCTATGCGGCAAAAAAAAATACGCTCGGTCTGGCCGGTTTATATCGCGGCCGGATGTTGGGTTCTGTATGCCTCGCTGTTCTCGCTATACAGCATGGGGGACTTTATCAGATGCATCGCTTTCACGCTGCTGGGCTACTTTCTCTCGCAAAAGCTGTTTTTTAAGCCAAAAATCGTGGAGATCGCGCCGCCAGAACCCGCAGCGCCAGAACCCGCAGCGTCCCAATACGGCCCGGAGATCGACGCCATCATCGCCGAGGGGGCCAGGGCCCAGAGCGAGATGGGCCGCCTCTACCAGTCCATCCGCGACACGAACGTGAAGGAGAAGATCAGCGAGCTCATGCGCATCTCCGACAAGATCGTGGAGGACGCGAAGACCGACCCTACAGACGTGGCGCAGATTAAAAAGTTTCTGAGCTACTACCTGCCCACGACCATCAAGCTTCTAAACGCCTATGACCGCATGGGCTCCCAGGGCATCGAGGGCGAGAACATCAGCGGCACCATGTCCCGCATCGAGGACATGCTGGACACCGCCATCGCCTCCTACAAGAAGCAGCTCGACTCTCTCTTCGCCAACCAGGCGCTGGACATCGAAACCGACATCGACACGATGAACGCCATGCTCAAACGCGAGGGCCTGGCAGAGAGCGATTTTAAGATGAAGACCGCGACAAGTTGATCCTTTTGGCAATCATTATGAATATTGAAGGAATCGTGGATTCATTTCAATCGAAGCATACTGAAATTGCGGTGGTAAACTACGTGGATCTGGTGGCCTAAATCATTTGAATCATCCTGAGCAGTTTTGTACAGTCGATCATTCCCTGCAGATAGATCAAGTCATTGTCGATGCTGCCTTTATCACTGCCCAATTCCTCCAGCTTAAATAACAATTGCTGATGTTTCGTGCCCAACCGTTTCCGGATGCGGTTAAAGAGCTTGTCGTATTTTTTCTGGAACTGCCGGTAGACCGGATCAGTCTTCCGATTTTGCATACAAAGTTCATATTGGGACTCGGAAAAGATCATTTTCAGGTTTTCCTCGAAGGTTGACATAATATTTTTTTCTCCTTTTGTTTTATGTTTGTTCCTAATGTATACTATTTTATGCTAATATGATTATATCACATGTAAATATGATTTGTCAATGCTAAATATCGAAGGAGTATGATGGTTATGTCTGTCCATTGTAGGTTGTCATCTATCTTAGGTGAAAAGAGGATAAAGATGGCGGAACTTGGCCGCATGACGGGCGTCTCACAAACAACCATTAACGCTATGTACCATGATCGTGTTCAAAAAATAGATTACAGCGTCATTGACCGCATCTGCAAAGCCTTGGATTGCAGTGTTGGGGATTTAATCGAATATGTCCCTGAATAAAGAATAAAAACCAGTTATCATTCAAACAAACGAAAGGACATTAAAACCATGGACAGCTCAAATGCCGAAGCCTACGTCCCCCACCTGACCCTTGCGACCGATACCGCCCCCGCCGCGCTCGACACGCCCGCCGCCGCTGCCGCGCCGCTGGACGCCTCGCGCCCCGACGCCCCCGTGGAAAAGCTGGACATCAACCGGTTGAGCCCCGAGGAGCAGGCCGCCGTGCGGCAGTTTGCCACGCAGATCGACATCACCGACTCCAACCAGGTTCTGGCCTACGGCTCCGCCGCCCAGAAGAATATCGCGGATTTCTCCGCCCAGGCTCTGGGCAAGGTGCGCACCAAGGATCTGGGCGAAGTGGGAAATATGCTCTCGGGTCTCGTCACCCAGCTCAAGGGTTTCACCTTCGAGGACGGGGAAAAGAGAACTTTCTTTAAAAAGGTTCGCAACAATATCGCCGCCCTGAAGGCCCAGTATGACAAGGCCGAGGTCAATGTGGACAAGATCTCTGAAATGCTCGACCAGCACTGGGTTACGCTCACAAAGGACATCTCCACGATGGATCGGATGTATGAGATGAACCAGGGCTACTACAAAGAGCTGTCCATGTACATCATCGCCGGCAAACTCCGTGTGGAGGATCTGCGCGCCAATGAGCTGCCCAAGCTCCAGCAAAAAGCACAGGAGACCAATCTGCCGGAGGACGCCCAGGCCGCCAACGATTACGCCAACATGCTCTCCCGCTTCGAGAAGAAGCTCCATGACCTGGAGCTGACCCGCATGATCTCCATCCAGATGTCTCCGCAGATTCGCCTCATTCAGAACAACGACAGCCTCATGGCGGAGAAAATTCAGACTTCCATCGTCAACACCATCCCCCTGTGGAAGTCCCAGATGGTGCTGGCCCTGAGCATGGAACACTCCCGCCAGGCCATGGAGGCCCAGAAGGAGGTCACGGATGTCACCAACGAGCTCCTCAAGAAGAACGCGGCGGCTCTGCACATGGGCAGCGTCGCGGTCGCAAAGGAGTCCGAGCGCGGCGTCGTGGACATCGAGACCCTGCAGCAGACAAATCAGGAACTGATCAGCACCCTCGAGGAAGTCCGCCAGATCCAGGAGGATGGCCGCGCCAAGCGCGCCGCGGCGGAAGTCGAGCTGGGCCGGATCGAGGGCGAACTAAAGCAGAAGTTACTGGAGATGCGCGGATAAAATTGTAAATGTAGGGCGCGCCGCCCCTCGCGCCGTGTCCTTGGTCATTGCCCGTATTCTGCCGCAATGCGGGCCGCCGAGGGCGGCGGCCCCTACAAGAGGCAGGTATGGCGGCTATCAATCGGAGGTGGACAATTTGATTTTTAAAAAACGCGGCTTTGCGATCCTGATCGCGGTGGTTGTGGTTTGCCTGTCCACCGTGTTCAGTGTGCACCGCTTTTTAGGGTCGGCCTGTCAAAAGGTGGCGGACAGTTTCTATTCCGGCGTGTCCAACCCCGCCTGGGGCAAGAACGCCACCTTGCCCAGCGTGAATGACCAGCTGGTCGGCGAAACGCGCAGCCGCTATACCGCGGCCAACGGTCTCTACGCCATGTTGAGCGGTAACGCCGCCCTCAGTAATACTGACACGGCCGCCCAACTGCGCGCGGCAAAGGAAAATCTGAGGAGCGCAGCCACGATTTCCGATAAGTTTCAGGCCAACGAGACTCTGGGGAAAGCTTTCTCGGCGGCCACAAACGCGCTCCGGGCGCAGACACTCTCAGACCGGGATTTGCAGATGCTGACCAGCTATGAGAACGATTTCAAAAACGCCCAGAACATCATAGACACCCAGAGCGGCTACAACGACGCCGTGAGAACGTTCTACCGCAATACGCTGGACGTATTCCCCACCAATCTGCTGACATGGATTGTCGCGAACAAAGTACCGGTTTTGTTTGCATGATGCAGGGAACGCATTGATGCGTTCCGCCATATCGATTCAAAAACCGTGTGTCCATGCGGGATATCGGAACGGATTAATCCGTTCCCTACGCAATACGAGGTAAATCTATGAAAAAACTGACCATCTTCTTTGCCGCCCTCTTCTGCTTCATTCTCATCGCCCCTGCCGCGCTGGCGGCGGCTGGCGAGAGCGACCCATTCCCTTCAAACTATGTGGCGGACTACGCCAACGTCCTGTCGCCGGATACGATACAGCTCGTGCACAATTACAACGCCGCGCTGGAGAAGCAGTGCCAGGGGGCGCAGTTCGTGGTTGTAACCGTGAGCTCGCTGGAGGGTATGACCTCGGACGAATACGCGGTAAAGCTCGCGAACAATTGGGGTGTCGGCGGCGCCGGCAACAACGGAACTCTGCTGCTCTTTAGCCCCAGCGAGAAACGCGGCTGGCTCACCGTCGGCAGCGGCATCCAAGATGCGCTGGACAGCGACACGGTCACCGCCATGCTCGACGACTACTTTTGGCCGTCGTCGGATGCGGGGCAGTATGACAAGGCGGTCACCGACCTCACTTACCAGATGATGGCCTGGTATGACAGCTATTACGGCAGTTCCGTCCTGACCTCCAACCCCAACTACGCTGGCGGCGCGGCGCAGAACAATACCGCGGCGCAGAGCAATACCGCGGCGAACAGCGCCGCGCAGAGCGGCAGCGTGTCCGGCTACGGCACATCCGACAGCTATTATAACGGCGCCTATGTCTCTAACAACAGCTCCTATGACTACGGTTACAGCGCGGGCGGCGCTTCCATAGGTTTCGGCTTTGTCGCGTTTTTGGTGATCGCGGTTATCTTCATCGCAATCATCGCCTCGATCTTTGGTCGAGGGCGCGGGTACTACGGGAGTTACGGCTACTATGGCCGGCCCAGAATCTTCCCGATGTTCTTCGGCGGATACCGCGGCGGTTGGGGCTGGGGCCGCAGACCGTTTATGGGCGGCCCACCCTTCCCCCATGGCCCCGGCGGATTCCAGGGCCCTCCGCACAGCGGCAGTTTCTTTAACGGCGGCTCCGGCGGCTTTGGCAGCGGCGGCATGGGCCGTGGCGGTGGAGGCGGTTTTGGCGGTTTTGGCGGTTTTGGCGGTGGAGGCGGCTTCGGCGGCGGTGGCCTGGGTCACGGGGGCGGCGGCTTCTCCGGCGGCGGTGGCGGCGGGCGGCACTGAAATGAGTCGTTTTAATTGACATAATTTCGGATTTGCTTCATTTGGGAGATGCGGGG
>WQUU01000149.1 GCA_009781925.1 Bacillota bacterium
TCCCATAACACGCATACATCATTTTATGCGTTGCAGATTGTCCGATATTATGAGGCGTTTCGACAGACTTGTACGACTCAAACGGTGCTGACGGAAAAGAGGAGGCGCAGCCCCACATCGAAGCTGCGCCGCGGGTAGTGTTGTGCTAGAATATACCTATCGCTGGCCTGTCAGGATGAAGTTGCTGTAGTGCGGGGTATAGCTGAAGATGAAATCGGCCAGTTCATCATAGCCTTTGCGGACGGCGAGTTCAAAAACCGCCTTGGCATCAAACATATTCGGGCAGTCCGGGCGCTTGCGGATTTCCATGATCTGCCCGAAAACCGTATCGTCAATGTAGGGAATGTCACTCATCCGTGCCCGCCTCCGTTTCCACGGCCCCTGCCGGGGCGGGTTCCTCGGCGGGGACTTCCTCCGAGGCTTCCGGGGCGGGATCGGCCCCTTCCTGGGCATCGACCTGCTCAGCCTTATTCGGCGCGCCGTATCGCCAGCTGGAGTTGCCGTTGAGGTTCGCCGTCATCAGCCTGCGAATTTTGCCATACTCTGGCCCGATTAGCCCGAGCCCGATCATGAACACACGCAAGGCAAACTTTTCGTTCTCGAAGGAATCCCGAGCCTTGGCGGTGACGCGTTTTTTCTCCTTGGCAGTTTCGCACAGGGCATAGATGAATTGGGTATAGTAGGCGGCGTTCTCGCCAGGCTCCGCCGGGAACCAGGAGAACTGGATCGTATCGAGCCCCATGCGGATCGGCAGTTCGTCAACGCCGAGGGCTTTTTTGAGAAGCGCCTCTTTCGCCAGCACCATCTTGTTCAGGTTTTCGATGTGCTGCGGCGTGAAGCCCAGCGCGGGGACTTCGATGGTCAGGCGGCCTGTCGGTTCGCTGACGGTTTCGGGTTCCGGCGTTTCCACCGGGGCCGTTTCCTCGAACGGCGCGCCGACCACCGCGAACCATTTGCTGTGTTCCGTCATCCCGTTGGGCGCGGCCTTGATATAAACATCCCGGCCTTCGTGGTGGAAATAGTTGCCGTAACCGGCGGTCTCGGCTTCGGCGGCGGTGTCGAAGCATTCCTGGATCAGCAGGGTGCCTCGCGGGGTGATCAGGTGGAAGGTCTTGCTCGACTCCGGCTCGAACCCGCGCTCGGCGAGGCCGACAAAGAGCCGCAGGTCGTATTCGCCGGTGACGGTGCCGGCGCTGTCGACGGTGTAGTCTCCCACCTCGTAGGCCGCGGATGGCATCCCAAGGTATGTGACCGGGGCGTTCAGGATTTCGCTGATCGCTTTGACCAGGGCCTTTCTTTCCGTGCCTGTGACGTTGAATTTGTACTCGCGCATGTGATCTGCCTCCGAAAATTGTATTCCTCTGGTTGAGGTAGTCACATGTTACCGTACATG
Source organism: Bacillota bacterium (assembly GCA_009781925.1). Classification (GTDB taxonomy): domain Bacteria; phylum Bacillota; class Clostridia; order Oscillospirales; family Oscillospiraceae; genus WQUU01. Next base: position 1,394 of record WQUU01000149.1, read on the forward strand.
CCGGCATACATCAAGCCACAATGATGTCCAGCGGTGGAGGCTCAACCCATTGACACTGAAGTATTCCCGGCTTCCTGAATTGCACACAGAGGCAAAGATAAAAGCCGCCGCGCACAATGCATATCACCTGTATAATATTCCGGTTTCACGTATAAGTTTCAAGTATCGTTTATGTAGTGTATTATGCCCATAACGATAAAACGCCAATGTAACCGGTTTTGGAGATGAAACCGCGTAGCCTCAAAACCGCGCAAAATGGCAACGCAGCAAGCCCGTCCAAGCAGCGGCAGGCTAGAAATAGACAACCTGTTTTTGATTAAATTTGAAAGCGACTGAGAACGCCATTTGTACGATTCCTATTTGATTGATGGCCAAGCCCGAAAAAGTCGCAAACATTCTGGAAATGACATAATAAAACGGGCGGTTTTAAGCCCGGAAAGCCCCGCGAAATAGGCATTTTCAGCCGTTTTATAGTGCGAAATTCCGGTACAGGCACCGCCTCAAAAACGCTCAATTCCTCAACTTCTTGAAATCGCGGGAGTTTCGCGCGAAGGCCTGGGGCGGTGTCCGATCTCATCCCTGTAGAGATTGAGACCGCCCCTCCCCTTGGCGAAAGCGACAAGTGTCTGCATTGAGGTTTGTATATATTGCCGACAATCAAGAGGCTTACCGACGGTATCCAGAGGTACTGACGAGCTGATCGGGAAGGTTCCCTCCCGCTATGAAGTTTTGCCGGCCGCGGCGTTGGAGCCGAACGGTGCACGCACTATAAAACGCTTACCGTGTATGCAACGCATAGGCACACTGCAGAGACCCTTGCTACATATGTTTTGTTTAGGGGCCGCGGGGCTTGGAATGATTGGGTTTTGCTCTGTGTAGCTAAATGTAGCAAGCGTATAAGGTAACTCTCTACGCGAGAGAAATTATCTACGCTAACGTTTGAAACTGCTACATCTGCTACATTTCTTCCTGTGACGCCATATAATCGCTGAAAGTCAGCTGGCCGTTGTCCGGGCGAACTAACTTGAATCCTATCAGTATTGTGGTCATATTGCCGCCGCCGCGGGGGCGCTTGCGGTCGATCCGCGCCACGCCCTTGAGCGCCTGATTGAAATTCCTGCTGCCCTCGGCATAGCATCCGTTGCGCTTGCACCACTTGGTGTACGCGGCGTACACCTCGGCGGTGTGCTCCTCGGCGGCGGGCTCCGGCGTCAGCATCTCCTCGATGAACTGCGCGATTTTGTCGCTGTCGTGGTGGTAGCTGTCGGTGGCGACGGACACAACGTCGGGCTGGGTCAGCCCCTCGGTCACCAGCAGCCGGTATCCCTCGATGAGCCAGTTGAGGATCGCCGACTGGTTGCGGGGCCGCTGGAACTCGGTCTTGAGCGTATGATCCTGCTCGTCTTCCTCGAAGCGCCGGTCGAAGGGGATGATGCGCATGCGATTGCTGTTGAACACGGTCATGTCGGTGACCACCGGCAGATAGTTGGCATTGACGTATAGCTTGAACTGTGGCACAAAGTCGAAACTGTTTTCATGGAGGAACCGGGCGTTCAGCGTATCGTGGCCGGTCATGGCCTTGATCTGCGCGGCGTTGAGCACGAGCCCGCGGCTGGGCTCGGAGATGTTGGCGAAGCGGATGCCGGTCAGCCGCGCGATATCCTCTGACGGATTGTTGCTGTTGTCCTGATGTTTCAAAGCGATGGTCTCCGGGCGCACGGCCCGACCGTAATCTCCCATGATCTTCAATACACTCTCGCACAGGGTGCCCTTGCCATTGCGGGCACGCGCGCCGTACAAAACAAACATGCACTCGTATTGAGTATCGCCGCTGATGGCGTAGCCCATGGCCTTTTGCAGAAATTTTGCCTTTTCCGTATCGCCGCTCATGACCTCTGTGATAAAATCGTCCCAGCGCTTGAAGCGTGCGTTCGGATCGTATTTCACCGGCGACATCTTGGTGATCTTTTCCTCGCTGTTATGGGGGCGGAACTCCATGGTGTTGAGGTGCAGCGTGCCGTTGGAGCAGTTGAAGGCGTAGATATCCGTATCGAAATCCTCCATCATGATGGGATAGATGCTCTGGGCTTCCTTGAGCACAGTTTCGCGAAAGATCCGCCGCTGCCACTTCAGGCAGTACGCCATGTACGCGGATCGTTTCTTCTCATCTTCGATGCCGGCGGCGTACGGCAGGAGATCGTCGGCGAGAGTCTTGCAGAATTCCATCACGCGCAGTGCCGCCAAGTCGGGCACCCAGCGCTTACCGTCGAAGCAGTACCACAGTTTTCGCTCCGGCACGAACCGGGCGACATCGCGGAAATAGTCGGCGAACAGGCGGCCGCTGCCGATATCCGCCCAACAGTAGCGGTCGTTATCCTCCGGCCGCATGTTCTGGAGCGTGCGCTTGCCATCTGGGGCCGGGGCAGCGGCGCTTTTGGGCGGATGGTACGTGGAATGGGTTTCGCCGATGGCCTTCTCCAGCGAGATCCGCCCGTAGGTGGAGCCGGCCTGCTGACGATCCCACTTATCCCGGTATAGGCCGGACTGCCGAAACAGCCGGTCCATCTGTGAAATATCCCGATTGCACCAGAAGGCCAGAATGCCGGCCAGCGCCAGATCCGCCTCACTCTGGGAAGCATATCCGCTGCAATCGCCGCTCCAGAGCTTCTTGAACGTGGATCCGTTTCGTGCATAAGTCGCTTTTGCGACGACCGTGTCGTCATCCAGCGAAGACTGACTGACAGGGATCGGTACGCCGACGCCCGAATCCCGCCGCATGTACCGTTCCAGAAAATCTTGCAGCACTGTGGTTTTATCCGGGAGCCCGCCTTCGCGGAAGACGTCTCCTGTGAGAGTCATGAAGCGGTTGGTCGCCCCGGAGATGTACACTTCAACATTCAAGTTGCGGTTGTTCATCCAGTATTTCTTCTTATCAAACGAAAAGCCGGCGGCGAGGCCGATGACGTGCAACCCTTGGCCGGACGGCGACCACTCCATATAGCAGCCGGCGAAAATGTCGGCGATCTCGGATGCTGTCGTCGTGAGTGAGCCGTCATCCAGCCGGCAATGGTCACAGTCGATGACGAACAATCCGTCTGTGATCAAAAAGCCGATGCCGTCATAATGAGATACTATCTGCCGGGCGGTCTCGAAGTCTACAAAGGTGCGCGGGTTGTTGGTTTGCGCCAGCTGGCCGGTTGTGGGATTGATTGGGATTTTCGTCCTCCGCCCGTTCTTCTCTTCGTACCGCCAACAACAAAAAGAGCCGTGTTCCCGCAGCGACGGTGGGATTTGCGAGTATTTGTCCATAAGCAGCACCCCGCATAGAATAGTCAGGCTATTCTATGCGGGACGATGTTTGGATAAATTTTGTCCAAGCGGAGAACACAGAAAATCACCTCATCCGGCGGCACGCAGCATT
>WQUU01000150.1 GCA_009781925.1 Bacillota bacterium
CATTGTCAGCGTTTACGAATTTGATGATAAGGTTGCCTTTGCCGTCTGTAATCTGCTGCGGTTCGATTCTCCGGATGAGGCTTGACTGGATTTTGTTTCCGCAAACCGAAACGGAACATATCAAGGTAAATCATATGAGCTTATATATGGTGCTGTCGCCAACGATGATATATTTGCTACATTCACCTTGTATGCCGTGGGTGAATTAACCAAAGAAGAAACTATCAACCGTCTGAAAGTTAAAAAACTGTACAATCAATTGGTATTTTCAAGCGAACACGCGCTTTCCTATCTGAAGTATTCGGGAACATTGGATGGAAGGGAGTAGTTTTCGATGGAACAGTCACGATTGACTACTGTATTGATTTTTCTTGTACCGCAGATAATATCATTAATGATCGCGGAATATAAAATGAATGAAGAAAAAGCCACTGAAGTGTTCTATGCTTCTGAGCTTTACAGCAGTCTTGAAGATGAACAGACCAAATTATGGCATTTAAGTGCAAAGGCTCTATTCGAGATGTTCAAAGAGGAATTGCAGACCGGTAAAATTACTTACCCGGAGGAAGGATGAATATGAGCTCGGAAGGTAAATTTCTTATTTATTGCCTTGAAATGTACCGGGCAGCTAAAAAGATGACAGGTAAGCAAGTCATCGAATTGTTCAAGCGATATGGCGTTACTGATTATGTGCTGTCCTGTTATGAAGCCCTGCACACCACAGGCACCAACTATATCGTCGAAGATATTGACCTGTTTATAGCCGCGCGTTAAACGGTATAAAAGAAGTCCGCCCGGCCATTCTGCGCGCAGAATGGCCGGGCGGATCTTTACAATAGCGATTGCTTTTTTTGCGATATGATTATTTTCCGTACGGCAGATATGACGCGATCTGCCCCTTTGAAATCTGGAGCGCCTCCCCGATCTGCTCAATGGTTTTGCCTTCATCAAGCATTTCCATGATTCGGCGATGGTTCTCGCAGGTGTACTTTCCTCTCGTAATGAGGATTTTTCTCGCCTTTTGCTCGGATATCCCTATCTCGTTCGCCGTTTTCTTTATACTGCCGGTGCTGCCGTAGGACTCGCAGACACGGTCAAACAAGCCCTCATCAATCTCGTGAATAGCGGTTTTCTTTTCTTTGGAAACCGCCTGATTGGCTCCTGTGAGCTTATCGATATACTTGTGAAAAGAGGGATCATCCATTTTACCTATCGAGTCGTTCCTCACATAATAGGTGCCGTCAGATTCCAAGGAAAGATAGCCGTGCGCGGCAAACTCCCCGCCACCGCAGCCCACAAACACAATAATCGGCTGTGTTTGTTTCCCCGGCGGAAATGGCCGAGGCTTCTGAATCCAAACCGTTTCCGAATATTGAATCAAATCGCCTCTGTCACCCGTATTCATGCGCTCTTCGCGTCATTTACCGGAAACGGAGTCTTTGAATGCTTTCCCGGCCTTAAAAACCGGGGCATTCGAAGCCGGGATTTGAATGGTGGTACCTTTCCTGGGATTGTGTCCAACGCGTTCGGCGCGGTGACGCACCTCAAACGTGCCAAAGCCGACGATCTGTACCTTGTTCCCCGAGGTGACCGCTCCTACAATGGAATCGACGAACGCGTCGACAGCACCGGCGGCGTCTTTTTTCGAGAGGCCGGACTTCTCGGCGACCGCGGCTACGAGTTCTGCTTTGTTCATGCGCTTGTCCTCCATTCAGTATCAGACGGAAATAACCAGCCAATTATAGCAGACAAAGCGGCATAAATCAACCATTGCACGGCAATCTGCAAAACTGAAATTCACTGAAAATATCGATTGACCTTTCCGCTTGCCCGTGATATACTGACAAAGTAAAGTATCCGTTATTGAAAAGTGAATCCGAGTAACATAGCGTCATTTGCCCGATCGGGTGAGTGGCGCTTTTTTTCTTGTCCGGGCCTTTGAAAAGGATGCTTTCCAACGGCATAAACGGCAGGCGGACATCCGGCTGCTGTTTTTGTATATCACATCGGCATCAGCCGAAAGGAGAGGGGCATATCCCATCAAGATCAACCCGCCGGCGGCGAATAAGCCCGAAGTGTCCGCCGGCAGGCGGGCATTCCGCCTGCATGACAAAGTCATGCAGGTCAAAGACCGAAACGATATCAACAACGGGGATATCGGATACGTCACCGGCATCTTCACCGCGGACGGCGACACCACCGTCCGTGTGGATTTCGGAGACGAGAGGATCACCGAGTACGATCCGTCGGAACTGGATATTCTGGAGCTCGCTTTATCAGGAGCTCCTGTACCGGATTGAGGTCATTGAGGTCTGCTCGATGTTCCATCGTTCGGCGCCGCAAACGACAGACCCGAAGGCGCTATGCGGCCATTATCGGATGATGGATGCATACATCCATCATCTGTCGGCGGAGCGGCAGTATGGAAAGCCAGCGGACGACATCCAGAAGCAGAACCGGCAGACGGCGCTCGGCAACCTGCAAAAGGTCATTGCCGATTACCAGAAACGGTTCGCGAGTTTCCGGCCTACGACGGCGGAACTGTACGGCACCGAGGTCGGCGCCGTGATCCAGAGCGTGTTGATCGTATGGGTACAGCACCGTAACTGCTATGTTGATATCAACAGAATATTGGAGGGCGGCTCGAAATGAGCAATATGGAAAAGACTCTGCAGCTTATCTCCACGACCAATGCCGTGGAAGAATTTGATCCCACGTCGCTGGGAGACAGGGTGTTTGACGAAGACTGCGAACAGGTCGTCAAGATTGCCGTCGCCATGCAGCTGCCAAAATTCCGATGGCCCGAAAAGTAATTTTCGAAATAGTGTCAGATTTCATGGGGTAATTTGCGCTTCAATATTATGAAGGCATCCCCCGCACCTTGACAACTTCACAGCCCACCCAGACACATCCCCTGAACGGCGAGCGGCTATCCCCGCCCGGCAAGCGGAACCATGAGCACACAAACGCGGGCGGTTCCCGCGTCCGCCACGACCCGTCAGGGAAATAATGGTACACCCGCCTTGAACGCTTCACGGCATTGGGCGACCCTGCATCAGTATGCGGGGAGATAAAAGCTCTGTGAGTCCGTTTGCCGCGGACGTCTGGGTGGGCGGCAATTAACTCGAACTATCCGCTTCGTCATCCCAGCACAACTTACAAGCTGAAACTTAACAAAGGCGATATCAAGGCCACCCAAGGTGATACGGGTCACGCGCAGGCTGATATGATCACCAGAGTTTATGCCCATATACTGGATGAGGACCGCAAGGTCAACGCCGTCAAGATGGAACAAGCATTTTACTCTGCCCACGTCAATCCTGATCTCAGAAGCGTGCATCCGCCGGAAGACAGAGCGTCGTCGGATATTGATCTTGAAGCGTTCATCGCAAAGCTGAAGAACGCGCTGCCGGAAAAGCTGGCTGTATTGGCGGAGCTTTTCAAAGTATGAAGCATGGAGGTTTCTGCTAATGAATCGGTTTGGAAGCCCCGTTCGATTCTTTAAGTGGATTTCCTATTAGCAGAAAGCACCGATTTATTAGCGGAGAGCCAAAATTGGTTCGATTCCTATTAGCAGAATATTCATTTTAGCGTATGATTATAAAGTGCGCCATCACATGATCTGTGAAATGGGAAAGCGCCGTGAAACACTTGATTTCACGGCGCATGGCGCCCCCGGTGCGACTCGAACGCGCTGCATCCCGCTTAGGAGGCGGGCCCTCTATCCTGGTGAGGTACGGGGGCGTATACAGTTATTTTGCATAACCATTCAAAAAAGGATTCGGAACATCTAACTCTTAGGAGGACCTCGTTATATCCATTTAACTACGGGGGCGTATGGGCGGGTACGATATCCATTGTACCCGCTTGTGTCGGCTATGTCAATCCGCGACACCGTCAGCGGCTCGGCCACTGACGAAACCGACGCGACCCCGCACTTTACGCATCAGCCGCTCGCAGACCGCCGCGGCGCGCTCGGCCCCCTCGCGGTAGATGCGCGCGAGCTCGGCCTTGTCGGCGCTGAGGGCGTTATGGCGCTGCTGGATCGGCGCGAGGGACGCGGCGACGCATTCGCCCACCGCCTCCTTGAAATCGCCGTAGCCGCGCCCGTCGAACTCCTGTTCTATTTCGGCGTACGATTTGCCCGAAAGGCTGCCATAGATCGCCATCAGGTTAGCGATGCCGGACTTGCCGTTGCCGCGGCGCACAACCGCCTCGCTGTCCGTCACCGCGCGGCGGAACTTACGGCGGATATCGTCCGGCTTATCCAGCAGGAAGATCGTGCCGGACGTATCCCCCTCGGATTTGCCCATTTTATCCGCCGGGCTTTGCAGCGACATCACCCGCGCGCCGACTTTCGGGATCATCGGCTCAGGTACGACGAACGTATCGCCGTAGCGGTGATTAAAGCGTTCCGCGATGGTGCGCGTGAGCTCCACGTGCTGCTTCTGATCCTCCCCCACAGGTACCAGATCCGCGTCGTACAGCAGAATGTCCGCCGCCATCAGCGACGGATAGGTGAACAGCCCGGCGTTGATATTGTCGGCGTTTTTGCGCGATTTGTCCTTGAACTGCGTCATACGCGAGAGCTCGCCGAACTGCGTGTAGCAGTCCAGTATCCACGCGAGCTCGGTGTGCTGGTGCACGTGGGACTGGAAAAACAGCAGGCTCTTCTCCGGCGTGAGCCCGACGGCCAGCAGCATTGTGAACGCCTCCATCGACAGACCCCGAAGCTTCGCCGGCTCGATGGCGATGGTGATGGCGTGCGAATCCACAACCGAGAACACGCAGTCGTATTCGTCCTGCA
>WQUU01000151.1 GCA_009781925.1 Bacillota bacterium
GACCACGACCTACACCTACGACGCCGTGGCGCGGCTCACGGGTGAGACCGAAGTCACCGGCGCGGCCACCACCTACAAGGCTACTTACGCCTACGCCGACGGGCGCGGCAACCGGACAAGCATGACGGTGACGAGCACGGACGCGGGCGTGGGCAGCTACACCACCGCTTTCGGAACTCTTTGGCGAGCTCTCTCAGGTAATTTGTTAGAGCTTTCCCTCAACCTGCCATCCTCATTTGTATTCCCCGCGCCGCGCGCTGAACACGTAGTGCAGCATGCCCACGCCCTTAAAATGCCGTACCGTCCGCTTGCGGATGACCATCCCGTTGCGGATCGCGACGTTCATGGACGGGAGGTTGATGTCCCGCACGATGGTGAAAATCTCGTCAAATCCGAGTTTCTCAAACCCGTATTCTTTGCACGCCCGCGCCGCCTCAATGGCGTAGCCCCGATGCCAATACGCCCGATTGAATAGATAGCCGACCTCCGGCACCCGCTCCCCGTCCACGTCCTGCCAGGAAAGGCCGCACTGGCCGATCATCCCGCCGCCTCCGGCTTCGAGGCCGTCCACGTCCTCTTTGAGGATCACCGCCCAGAGACCGAAGCCGTCCTTTTCGTAGCGCTCCAGCTGGCGGCTCAGCCAATTCTGTGTCTCTTCGTCGTTGAGCGCGCCCTCGTAGGCGACCATCGTCTGTCCGTCCTGGAGAATCGCCGCCAGCGCGGGATAATCCGCCTGGGTCATCTCCCTCAATAGCAGACGCGGGGTCTCCAGAATGAGCTTGTTCTCCGTATCCACAGCGGCCCCCATCAAAACGCGAAATCGCCGTTGGCAAAAACAGGAACTGTCCTCCCGTCCTGCGTGACGCCGGTGATGCTCAGATCCTCCGTGCCCACCATGAAATCGATGTGGTTCATGGAGTCGTTCATGCCCCGGGCCAGCATCTCCTCGCGGCTGGGCTCGTCCTTGAAGCAGGGGTAGGCGGAGCCGTAGGCCAGGTGGCAGGAGGCGTTCTCGTCGAAGAGGGTGTTGTTGAAGACGAGATTCATCAGGGAGATCGGACTGTGATACGGCACCAGCGCCACCTCGCCCAGATAGCGGGAACCTTCGTCGAGGTCAAGGCTCTTTAATAGCGTTTCGAGCCCCTCGCTCGCAAAGGCGTCCACGATCTTGCCGCCCTCAAACCTCATACGGATATCCCGCACGAGCGTGCCGTTGAGCGCCAGCGGCTTGCTGGAGACCGCTGCGCCGTTGACGCCTATCCGCTTTGGCACCGTGAACACCTCCTCCGAGGGGAGGTTCGCCGCGAACACAGCGCCGTTCTTCGCCTGCTCGCCCACGCCGACCCACTTGTGATTCTCGGGCAGCTCGATGGTGAGCTCCGTGCCCAGGGAGTTCTGATAGATCAGTTTTTGGAAATTGTAGTCCGTCAGCTTTTGCGCCCGGCTGCCCAAGAGCTTTATTTTCTCCCGCCAGGCGTCTACAGTGCCGCTCTCTCGCAGGTCGAGGGCGTGATAGATGGCGTCCCAGAGTTTCTCGACAGCCTCCGCCTCGGACACGGAAGGGAACACGCTCCGGGCCCACTTTTTCGTCGGCACGGAGACGACGTTCCACTGGAACTCGTTTGCCATCTGCCGCTCCTGATAGGCCTTCAGCTTCTGGCCGGACGCGCGGCCCCAGCGCTGGATGCGCCCGGGATCCACACCCCTCAGCAATTCAGGGTCCTCGGCGTAGATTGTGAGGAGCGCCGCGCCCCTGTCGGCGTACTCGTAAAAGAGCGTCTCCAGCCACTTGGGGAACTCATCAAACACGCTGTCCTCGGCCCGCAGGTATTTCATGCGGGTGATAACCTCGTCATTCCAGCGCAGGACGACCTCCCGGGCCCCGGCGTCGTAGGCTTTTTCGGTCAAAACATGGGCGATGTCCGCGCACTCCACCGGGCAGGACAAGACGAGCGTCTGCCCCGGCCGGAGGTTGACCCCGACCCGGATGATAAGATCGGCGTACTCGGTAAAACGGCTATCCATGGTGTGGTTGCTCCTTTATGTAAATTCTATCCAACAAAAATTGTCTTCTGTCCCTTTTGCCACTGGGTAATCCATATTCCATTCAGCCGATTGAGATTTCGCGGCAACCTATCTCTGCTGAAAAACCTAAGTTCTTCGCTTTCATCAGAACCCGCAAAAAGTTCCCCGCTGTACTTATTTGTCCTAAAAATGACAAGCGCGCCAAAGCAGACATCCTTATTGGGATACTCCACAATGCTGTCTTTTCCCGAATAGATGCCAAACAATGATAAGTTCCCCACTGTCAGGCCCGTCTCTTCCAACACCTCACGCGCGGCCGCTTCCGCAAAGGTTTCCCCGAAATTCATACCGCCGCCGGGTGTTCCCCAGGTTCCGTCATCTGTTCTTTTTTGAAGTAAAATCTCCCCGTCTTCGCTTTCAACAATCACGCCGCAGCCAATCGTTAAAAGAGGGATGTGGCCGACAAGTTTCCGCATTTCCGCCACGTAATCGTCCATTTCCCCACCTTATCTTTCATTCGCTTCTTCCCCGTCAAATACATAGCCTGATGTATCAACAGCAAAATAGGGGAACGATGATTGTAGCTCTTTTAGCTGAATAACAAGGCCGGGTAAATCATCGTGTACGATGTCCCAGACCAAAGTCAGATTAACGCCCTCATAGTCATGTACGATTCGGTTGCGCAGGGCGTAAAGCGCGCGCCACGGTATCTCCGGATACTGATCCGTAAAACTGTTGTCTAATTTGTTCGCAATTTCTCCAATTTGACTGAGATTGAAAACGCAAGACTCTACAAGCATGGAATTAGCGGAAAATTCGGACTGACTAGAAACATCTTCGCAGTATCGCAATACCTTTTCCGCGTAACCGATAATCTTTTGTATGATAATTTCATTTCTCATGGATGACAACCCCGGTTGCTGAAATTTCTCTGTCGATTCTTGAATGTTTCTCTATGTGCGAGATGTCAAACAGATCGACCTCTTTTCCCAAGGCTCTGCGGATATCCTCGCATAACGAGACAAAGCGTAGGCCGTGCAGACCGCTGTCCACAAGTAAGTCTATATCGCTTTTTTCAGTCGCGGTTCCTCGCGCGTATGAGCCGAATAATACAGCTCTTTTCACACCATATTGTGTAAAAATAGGCCTCAACTGCCTGCCCATTTCCACCGGCAATGAAACATGATCCATTCTATCCCGCCTCCTACCCCTTCATCTGCCTTCTCCGCGCCAGGTTGATCATGCCGTCCTCCATGTCCCCCAGCTTGGTCAGCATCTTGCCGCAGCCATAGGCGGTGCAGGAGATGGCGTCGTCCACAATGGAAGTCTCAATGCCGGTGCGGGCGGAGACCAGCCGGTCAAAGCCCCAGATCAGGCTGCCACCGCCGCTCATGACGATGCCGTTCTCGCTGATGTCGGCCACCAGCTCCGGCGGCGTGCGCTCCAGCACCATGTGGATTGTCTCCAGAATCCGCTCGCAGGGCTCCTCCAGCGCCTCGATGATGTCCGTGGAACTCACGGACACGGCGCGGGGCAGACCCGTGATCAGGCAGCGGCCCTTGACCTCCTCATAGCTGAGCTCCGGCCTGGGGTAGACGCAGCCGATGCCGCGCTTCAATTCCTCCGCCGTGCGCGCGCCGATGAGGACGTTGTGTCTGCGGCGTATGTATTTGACGATGGCGTCGTCAAACTCGCCGCCGGCGGTCTTGATGGACTCGCACTCCACCACGCCGTTTAAGGACACCACCGCCACTTCGGTGGTGCCGCCGCCGATATCCACGACCATGTGCCCGTCCGGGCGGGAGATGTCGATGCCCGCGCCCAGGGCTGTGGCCACGGAGGCCTCCAGCAGGTAGACCTTCCGGGCCCCCGCCTCGATGGTGGCGTCGATGATGGCGCGCTCTTCCACCCCCGTGATACTGCTGGGCACCGTCACGATGACGCGGGGCTTAAAGAGGCTGAAGGACGTGACGCTCTTGATGAGCTCCCGAATCATCTGGACGGTCATATCGTAGTCGGAGATAACCCCGGCGCTGATGGGGTGGATGGCGATAATGTTCGCGGGGGTGCGGCCCAGCATCTTCTGGGCCTCCTCGCCGATTTTCAGCATTCTGCCGCTCTGCCTGTCCACGGCCACGACCGTGGGCTCCCGGCGGGCGATCCCCTTGCCCCGGATATAGACCAGCGTCACGGCTGTGCCGATGTCGATCGCGATGTCTCGGTCAAATAACATAGTTGGTTACCTCGGTAGTATTGTTGACAGGATTGGGAGGGGTTTAGTCAAAGAGTTTCTTTGACATATAATAGCGGCTGTGCCCCGCGGGGCAATCCTCTAAAACGCCGAACACGGTATAACCAAGCTTTTCATAGAGCTCTTTTGCCTGAAAATCAAACGTGTCCAAATGAGCCATGCGGCAGTTCATCTCGCTCGCTTTGCGTTCAACATCGTCAATCAGCGCGGAGGCGTAGCCCCTGTGTCTGTAATCGTCTTTGACCCACAGGCCATCTTTTGTGGCATCATTAATTTGAATCGGATTCACTTCAGAAATTGCCCTCTCACATTTAAAAGTCGTCCCCCGCCGTCTCTTCCCGATCCCGCGTCCGCGCCAGCGTCGCGCACAGCACCTCCAACGCCCCGGCGTCCAGCAGCATCCGGGCACATTCATCCAACGTCGAACCGGTGGTCAGAATGTCGTCCACGAGGAGCACACGCTTATCCGCCACCAACTCCGGATCC
>WQUU01000152.1 GCA_009781925.1 Bacillota bacterium
CAGCAGGCGCGGCTTGTAATCAAGCGCTCGGGCGGCTTCCAGCACCTGAACTGCACCCTTGACGTTTACATCGACGGTGAGCGCCGGATTCTTCCACGAGAGCGCTACCGAGCTCTGAGCCGCCAGATGGAATATGGCGTCCGGTCTGGTCTTCATAAACAGCGTCACAATTTGGTCTTTTTGCAGGATATCAAGGTCGAATATCTCTACCCCGGACATCGCCAAATGTTCATTTGGCAGTTTAGTGGCGGAAACTCCCCATCCAAGATCACCCTGCAAATGGCGGATCAGATGGTACCCTACAAATCCCGCCCCGCCAATTATCAGCACTTTTTTCATACATTTTCCGCCTCAACCAATCGTTTATGCTTTAAGCTCTTGCTCCGCGAGCCGCAGATCGGTTTGAACCATGCGCTCCACCAACTCCGCAAACGAAATCTTACGCCGCCAGCCAAGCGCCCGTTCGGCCTTGGCCGGATTGCCCAGCAATACCTGCACCTCAGCCGGGCGAAAGAACTTCGGGTTGACCTTCACGAGAACTCTGCCGGTGGATTGATCTGTCCCGGTCTCGTCCACACCTTTGCCGCTCCACTCCAGATGAATGCCTACGTACCGGAATGCGGTCTCTACGAACTCTCGAACCGTGCGGGTCTCGCCCGTAGCGATTACGTAGTCGTCCGGCTTGGGTTGCTGAAGCATCCGCCACATAGCGTCCACATAGTCCTGGGAGTGCCCCCAGTCACGTTTTGCATCCATGTTGCCAAGCTCCAGGCAGTCCAGAGTCCCCAGTTTGATACGGGCGGCTGTGGCGGTGATCTTGCGGGTAACAAATTCCAAACCGCGGCGCTCGCTCTCGTGGTTGAACAAAATGCCCGAACAGGCAAACATCCCAAAACTCTCGCGGTAATTTTTGGTGATCCAGTGGCCATATAACTTAGCTACGCCATAGGGGCTGCGGGGATAGAACGGTGTTGTTTCGGTCTGAGGCGTCTCCTGCACCAAACCGAACATCTCGGAGGTGGACGCCTGGTAAAAGCGGCACTCCGGCTTCACGATACGGATGGCCTCCAGCATATTTGTGACGCCCAGCGCGTCAATCTCGGTCGTGGCGATGGGCTGCTCCCAGCTGGTGGCTACGAAACTTTGGGCGGCCAGGTTGTATACTTCATCCGCCTGCGAGATTTTCATAGCGGAGACCAACGAGACCACATCAGTCATGTCAGCATAGATGAAGTGAATTTTATCCCGCAGCTGGGACACATTTCCATAATCCACCACGCTCTTGCGCCGCATGATGCCGTACACCTCGTAGTCCTTTCCCAACAAAAGCTCCGCCAGATAAGAGCCATCCTGCCCGGTGATTCCTGTAATCAGCGCATGCTTCATTTTTTTGCTACTCCTGACATATTGTGTTCTTTCACTGTCGCAATGGGCCTAATAGTCATAAAAGTTCAGATCTATTACAAATCTTTAAATTTTCTAATACTTTTTTAATGTCTCCGGCGGAATCTCTATGGCAAACCAACAATGCGTCATCGGTGTCCACGATAATCATGTCCGTGAGACCTACCGCCGCTATGAGCTTTTTCCCGCCTTCGATGATACTGTCGCGGGTACCGATGGTGATAACGTCCCCCTGCACCACATTGCCCAGCTCGTTCGTCCTATTGATGTGGGCCAGCGCCAACCAGCTGCCCACATCATCCCAGCCAAAATTACCGGGAATTGTATGGATATGCGTGGCTCTCTCCATGATGCCGTAATCCACCGACTCCGCTTTGAAGGCGGCGTAGTTCCGCTCAAGTACGGTGTCCTGACTTGGCTCGCCCCAGGCCTTTTGGATATTCATGAGTCCAGCATAGGTGTCCGGCATCAGTTCGCAGAACTTTTGCAAAACAGTGGACGCCTTCCAGACAAACATTCCGCTATTCCAGAGGTATTCGCCTGAGTTTAGATATTCCTTGGCGGTTTCGAGATCGGGTTTCTCCACAAAACGTTTGACGGTATAGACGCCGCGGCGCTCCCCGCTCTGCTCGTCACGGCCAAAATGGATGTAGCCGTAGCCCGTCTCGGGGTAGGTGGGCGTGATGCCTATCGTGACCAGATTTTGGCCGTCCTCCGCCACATCCACGGCTAAGGACAGCGTATCCAGATACAGTGTTGTGTTCTTAATGAGATGGTCTGACGCCAGCACCAGCATAACCGCATCTTCGTATTTCTTTTGGATCACGGCCGCCGCGAAACCAATGCAGGGAGCCGTATTCCGGGCTTTAGGCTCCGCCAGGATATTCTCCGGTGGGATTTCCGGCAGCTGTTCCCGCACCAGTGGTACATAATCCCGGTTGGTCACTACGAACATATCCTCGAAATCCATCATGGACAGATGCCGTTCAGCGGTGAGGCGAATCATACTTTTGCCGTCTCCGGTGAGGGATAAAAATTGTTTAGGAAATTTTTGGCGGCTGCGGGGCCAGAAGCGCTCGCCCTTGCCCCCCGCCATGATCACTGCGGCTGTTTTCAAGAAAAAAGCCTCCAAATACTAAAAAACCAGAAAAATTTCCTCCATTATACTACTTTACGGCGGTTAAATCAAGCGAGAAAAATTTTTGTTCGGCCGAGAGATGACTGTCACTTGCAGTATAGCCGGATTTCATGTATAATCATGCCATTACGGTTCGGGAGGCGTTGCGCTATTTTTGCAACATGGAAAGCGGCCCTAAAAAAGTGTTTGCCCCCGCGGACGCTGAATTGGCTGGCGGAGAACCGCAACCGTCGGGTTCTGCCTTTCCTGAAAGATCCCGGTCTCGCGCCGTTCTCGCCGGAAAGCCGTCCTTGGGGTGTAAATCTGATCGGTTTCATCACCGGCGAGAACGGGTTGGGGGAGAGCTGCCGCATTTTGGCCGCATGCTTGCGGACGGCGGACATCCCTCTTGCGATCGAGCCGTGCAAACACCCCGGACTCCCCAACCGGGAGACCGGCTGGGAGGAGTATATTCACCCGGACGGCCCTTATGGCGTCAATTTGATCCATGTAAATCCGCCCCAACTGCCCCTCTATTTCAGCCCGGACAGCAAACCGCTTCTGGACGGGCGATACAATATTGGATTCTGGTTATGGGAGACGGAAGTGTTCCCCGACCGCTGGAAAAACCGTTTCGGAATGTTTCATGAGATATGGACGCCGTCAGAGTTTATCAGCCGCAGTGTTCGCCAAAAGACCGCTCTGCCCGTCACCACAATTCCTTACGCGATTTCCGCCCCGACGGATGACAGATTTGACCGCCGCTATTTCGGCCTGCCCACGGGCGTGTTTCTATTTTTGGTCACAGGGGACGGGCTCAGCGCCCTCGACCGCAAGAATCCTCTCGGCGCCGTCGAGGCGTTCTGCCGCGCGTTTTCACCAGAGGACGAATCCGTGGGGCTTATTTTGAAACTCGCAAACATAGACAGGCTGTTGCGCGCACAAATTGCAGCTAAGCTGACGGGATATCCCCACATTTTCTGGATGGAAAAGCCGCTCGCTAAAATCGAAGTCAACAGCCTGATCGGTTGCTGCGACGCATTCGTCTCGCTCCACCACGCCGAGGGGTTTGGCTTGGTGATCGCGGAGTCCATGTCTCTGGGTGTGCCGGTAATTGCTACGAACTGGTCGGCCAATACGGAATTTACGGATGATTCCTGCGCCTGTCCGGTCGACTATTGCCTGGTAACGCTGAAACGGGATATCGGGCCTTACCGGAAGGGCAGCCGCTGGGCTGAGCCCGATGTCGGCCAGGCAACCGCATATATGAAAAGACTGCGGGACGATCCGGTGTATTACGCAGAAATCGCGGAAAACGGGCGGCAATCCATTGCCCGCACGAATAGCCCGGAGATCGTGGCCGCGCACATCCGGAAAAGATTGGACGAGATTTATGATGCATATCGTGTTTGACGCTCAGCCGCTGGTTGATAACGGAAAGACAGGCGTTGGGTACTGTGAGGCCGGCATTGTCACTGCGCTCCAGAGCCAATACACGGAGCACGACTATATGTTCAACTATTTCGCGTTTCGGGACGCGCGGGAAAAGGCCGGAAGACTGCGCCAGTTTGTCCGCGGGGACAGCCGAAGCCGTGTTTGCGCGTGGTTTGATGAGTCGCTCTATCGCATATTATGGAACTTCGTTCCCGTGCCATACCGCTGGTTTTTCGGCAAGAGCGCTCAGATTACACATTTTTTCAACTACCATGTGCCGCCCGGAGTCCCCGGAAAAACCGTGGCCACCGTCCATGACATGAGCTATAAAGCCTTCCCTGAGACTGTGCGGTTCAAAACCCGGTTTATGCTGAATCTAAGTCTCCGCCGCTCCTGCCGGCGCGCAGATAAAATCCTCACTGATTCAGAATTCAGCAAAGCCGAGATCATAAAATATTTAAAACTTTCGGAGGATAAGCTGGTCGTTTGTCCCTGTGGCGTAGATCATCGCATGTATCGGCCGTCTGCGGATAGACAGGAAATCGCGCGGATAAAGGAGAAATACGGCATCCATGGCGATTATTTTCTCTATTTGGGCATGTTGGAACCGCGTAAAAATATAGAGCGGTTGCTGGAGGCATACGCCATCCTGAAAAAAGAGCGCCCGGACGCGGCGGCGCTGGTACTGGCCGGCCGGAAGGGATGGCTGTATGACTCGATTTTCACGAGGGCTTCCGCCTTGGAGTTAAACGATAACGTGCTCTTTACCGGATATGTTGACGACGGCGACAAGCCGCCAT